>CAZVDJ010000163.1:0-7964 GCA_964626245.1 uncultured Gemmatimonadaceae bacterium | reverse complement strand
GGTGCCAGATCTCGGCGGCGCATACGCGGGATGACATCGACTTTGCCGTGCGGGCGTTCCGCACGGTCGGGGGAAAGCTCGGGAGCATCTGAGGACACGAGCGGGTACGCGGCTTCCGGGGCAGCGGCGAGGACGCGAAGGGTGGCCCGCCGGATGGCGCGCTGAGGGAAGTGTTGAGGGAAGTGCTCGCCGAAGGCGCGTTCGGCTGTCGCGCGCGCATCGTCCGCGCGACAGCCGTGGCTCGTGCGGGGACTCGCGGGCGGCAACCCTTGGCGTGGGTGCGACGCCGGCGCCGCGCGTTCGTGATGCTTCCCGGGCGCGCCTCGACGCTGCGACCCGACGGGACGCGTGGTAGGTTGGCGGCGGCGTTGCCGTCAGTCCCGCACCCGACAGGGCCCAGATGACACCCCCGCTCGCTCGCCGCGCCCGAACATCGCCGCCGCGCCCCATCGCTCGCGTGTCCGCCGGCATCCCGGGTCGCGCCGTTCCTCACGCCCTCTCCCGCGCCGTCCTGCGGGTGGTCGCCTCCCTCACCCTCGTCGCGACATCGGCGAGCGTGGTAGCGGCCCAGCGTGTACCGCACCCGCGCGACGTGCTGGGGCACGAGGTGGGGGCCGACCGGAAGCTCGCCGACTGGCGGCAGATCGGGGACTACTTCACGCGCCTGGCGGCGCCGCCCGCCGTGCGGGTGGATACACTGGGCCTAACGACCGCGGGCCAGCCCTTCCTGGCGGTGACGATCACGCACCCGGACAACATGCGGCGGCTGGAGGAGATCCGACGCGCGCAGGCCCGGCTCGCCGACCCGCGCACGCTGACGGCCGACGCCGAGCGCGAGCTGGTGCGCACGCAGCCGGCGGTGGTGCTCGTCAGCAACAACATCCACGGCTCGGAGATCGGGTCGAGTCAGATGGCGATGGAGCTGGGCTGGCGGCTGGCCACGAACGACACGTTGCAGGAGGCGCTGCGGGACGTGGTCCTCCTCATGTTCCCGTCGATGAATCCCGACGGGCAGCAGATGATCACCGAGTGGTACCGGCAGGGAGTGGGGACGCCATGGGAGGGGGGCCCGATTCCGTGGCTCTACCATCCGTACGTGGGGCACGACAACAACCGCGACTGGTACATGGTCACCCAGCGCGAGACGCGGCTGGCGACCGACTTCCTGTACCGTCGCTGGTTTCCGCAGGTGGTGTACGACGTGCACCAGATGGGCAACTCCGGGATGCGCATCTTCGTCCCGCCGATGGTGGACCCGGTGAACCCGAACCTGGACCCGCTCATCGTGCGCGGGATCAACCTCATCGGCGCGCAGATGTCGTGGGCGCTGGAGCAGGCGGGGAAGCAGGGGGTGGGCGACGGGGTGCTGTACGACCTGTGGTGGCACGGCGGCTTTCGCAGCACCCCAACGCGGCACAACATGATCGCGCTGCTCACCGAGGCGGCGTCGGTGCGCATCGCCTCGCCCATCGAGCAGCGACGCGAGCAGCTGACGGGACATGCGCGCGGGCTGCCGCGCTACGAGGCGCGCAGCTCGTTCCCCAATCCGTGGCCCGGCGGCACCTGGCGGCTGCGGGACATCGTGGAGTACGAACTCATCGCCGCCGAGGCGCTGGTGAAGTTCGCCTCGCGCCAGCGAGAGGAACTGGTGCAGGGATTCGCGACGATGGGGCGCCGGCAGGTGGCGCTGGGGCGCGCGGGGAGCGGGGGGCGCGCCTTCCTCGTCCCCAAGCGCCAGCACGATGCGGGGGCCACGCGCCAGCTGCTGCAGGTGCTGCAGGTGGGCGGCGTGGAGATTCACGACGGCACCGACGCCTGGGTGGTGCGATTGGACCAGCCCTACCGCGCGCATGCCAAGGACCTGCTCGAGGTGCAACGGTTCCCGGCGGTGGAGCGCTTTCCGGGTGGTCCGGTGGAGCGGCCATACGACGTGGCGGGGTGGACGCTGCCGCTGCAGATGGGAGTGACGGTCCTCCCCAGCGACTCGCTGCCGGCGGGGACGACCGCGCTGCTGGCGCCGGTGGAAGCAACGGTGTGCGTGGCGCCCGAGCAGCGTGGAGAAAAGGTCGGGCGCTGGTTCGTGCTGGATGCGCGAGACACGGACAGCTACCGGCTGGCGATGCAGGCGGTGCGTGCCGGCCGGGAGGTGCGCGTGGGAACGGCAGGATTGCGCGCGCCGTGGAATGGTACGGTGGTGCCGGCGGGGTCGTTCTATGTTCGACGCGGGGGGGGGCCCCGCGCCGCGGGAACCGGCGCGACGACCGCCGGCTCCTCGCCGCGCACGCGTGGCGGCGCCGATCCGCTTCCCCGACGCCACCCGCTGGGCGGGCTCGCCGCCTTGCCGCCAGATGCACCGCCTCGCGAGGGCGGTGTGGACCGCACGCTCTCGTGCCGTCCCTCGCTGGATGTGATTCCAGCCAGCACGCGCCTTACCAGGCTCCCTCGCGTCGCCCTCTACCGACCGTGGACGGCCTCCATGGACGAGGGGTGGACGCGATGGCTCTTCGACACGCACGACGTGCCCTACGTCACACTTACCGACTCCATGATCGTGCGCGGCCGCCTGCGTGACCACCACGATGTCGTCCTCGTCCCTGACATGAGCCTGAGGGAGGCGCAGCGCGGCATGTCCGCGACGGCGGTTCCCCCTGCATACGCCGGCGGGATGGGCGAGGCAGGGCTGGCCGAGCTGAAGCGGTTCGTGGCCGACGGAGGGACCCTCCTCCTGCTGGACCACGCCGCCGAGATCGGCACGACGGGGCTCGGCGTTCCGGTGAACCTAACGACGGTTGGCGGGCGCGCCGATGAGGAAGAAGGCGCACGGGGTGCGAGCGGCGGAGCGGCACGGCGCGAGACGCTGTACGCCCCGGGCTCGATCCTCCGGGTGCTGGTGGACGGCTCGCAGCGCGTCACGGCAGGAATGCCGGACACCGCGGCGATCTACTTCACCAACAGCGTCACGTTCGACGTTCCGCCGGGTTCGCCGGCGCGTCCCCTGCTCCGCTATCCGGAACGGGGGGCGGACATCCTGATGAGCGGCTTCCTGCAGGGTGCGCAGGAACTCGCCGGCAAGGCCGCCGCGGTCGACGTCCCCATGGGCGCCGGCCGGGTGATCATGTTCGGCTTTCGCCCGCAGTATCGCGGGCAGTCGGTCGGCACGTTCAAGCTGCTGTTCAACGCGCTGCTCGCTGGAGGAATCCCGCGGGAGCGCTGACTTCCACTCTCGCGCGATCTACAGAGGCTCTGCGTATGCGCATCGTCCGCACGTTCCGTCTGGCCCTGGCCCTGGCCGCCGTCGTTCCCGCGCTGGCGACCGCCCAGTCGGCGTCGAACGCCCGTCTCGGCTTCGACGACTCCTGGTTCTGGGGCATTCGCGGCGGATCGACCATGTTCACCACGGGCGCCAACGGTGAGACGAAGGTGAGCGCCCCGACGGTGGGCGCCGAATGGCTCATCACGCGCTCGCGCGTGGCGGCGTATGTCGCCGTGGAGCAGGCCTTCTTCGACAACACCGCCGCCGTCTTCGACGCCTCGGCGGCAGGGTCGCTTCGCCCCGTGGACATCTCGGACCTTCGCAGCTACAACGCCGGCATCTACCTGTTCCCGGTGCGCTACGGCAACCTTCGCCCCTACGCGGGGATCGGGCTGGCGATCAACGTGATCCAGAACGCCGAGCCGCGCGGCACCTACACCAGCGAAGAGTCGCAGCTGGCGGTCTTCGAGTCGGTGGACGAACAGAGCAGCCGCGTGTCGGCGGTGCTGACGGCCGGGGCGCAGTACCAGGTGGGGCGTGCGTCGATCTTCGGGCAGGTTGCCTCGATGCCGACGCGCCGCAACTTCCTGATCAACGGAGCGGCGAACACCTTCGTGTTGCAGGGCGGTGTTCGCTTCAACCTCCTTGGCGCGATCGAGAAGGTGCAGTAGCCGCCGCGCTCCACCGACGTGATGCCGGGAGCCACTCCTCGCGGGGGTGGCTCCCGGTGGTCGTTTGGGAGGGCGCACACCTCAATGGATTCCAATGTCCCGCGCACCCCAGCACCTGGCGTGAGCGAGCGACGTTCGACACCGCCCCAGCGGTTGGACCACGTCGTGTCGCACCCATCCCCCGCGCCGCGCCTCATGGCGCCGGCGCCCGCGATCGGCGCGCGCTGGACGCTGGGCGCTCGCTACGCGGCCGCGCTCATCGTGGGCGGCGCCACGTGGTGGGTGGCGGGACGGTACGGTAGCGGACTGCCGGGCCACACCATCATCTACGCCACGCTCGGCTCGCTGGCCGGGATCCTGGTGGCAGGCGGCTTTGGCCCCGCGGCGCTCTGCGCCGTCCTCACGCACCTGTCCGCCGCCACTGTGCTCCTCGGGCAGGGCAAGGGCGTCTCCGCCGATTCGCCCGGCGCGATGGTCCTCGCCACGTCGCTCGCCCTCTGGCTGATTGGCGCATCGGTGTCGGGGCGCGCACGATCCGACCGCCAGCAACTGGCCGAGCACGAACGCGCCGCGCAGGAAGGGGCGTGGCGCTACCGGCTGCTGTTGGAGGAGGCCTCGGACGCCATCGTCGTCTTCGACGACACGCTGCACGTGCAGATGGTGAATGGTCGTGCCACCGAGCTGCTTGGGCGATCGCGTGAGTCGATGCTCGGGATGGCCTGCCACGAGCTGCTGCACGACGCCAGCATTGCTCCTGACGGGTCCGCGACCCCCGACCACGCGGGCGAGCGCGCCGCAGCGCGGGACTGCCTGCTGCGCGAGGCGATCGAATCCGGGCGCCCGACGTACGGCGAGCGGACGCTCCTGCGCCCTGACGGGCGCCGCTTCGTGGGCGAGCTGTCCACGCGGGCCCTTCCGGACGGCAGCGTTCAGGTCATCGTGCGCGACGTGACGATCCGGCACGACGCGGCGGAGGCGCTGCGCGCCGAGCGCGACCTGCTGGGCGGGATCATCGCGACGAGCACCTCGGCGATCCTGGCGATCGACGCCGAGACGCACCGCGTGGTCTTCGCCAATCGGCGCTTCTCCCAGGTGACGGGGATCAAGCGTTCGGACGTCTCGCGAATCCAGCATGGCAAGGTTCCGTGGGCGTCGTTCGACGAGGAGGGCCGGCCGATTCCGCCCGAGGCGCTCCCCTTCCGTCGCGTGCTGCAGTCGGGCAAGCCGGTGTTTGGCTACCCGCTCGTGGTGCGCTTTCCCGACGGTCGGGAGCACCGGGTGCGCGTGAACGCCGCCCCGTTGCGCGACGCGTCGGGGCGCCTGACGACGGTGGTCCAGACGGTGGATGACGTCACGGAGTGGCTGCAGACGGAGCGGGCGCTCGAGGCGAGTGAGGCCAAGCTGCAGCACATCGCGCAGGCGTTTCCGGGCGCGATGTACCAGTTCTGCCTGGAGCCGTCGGGCACGATGCGCTTCACCTACTGCAGCGTGGGCGTTCGCGAACTGCTCGGGCTCACCGCGGACGAGGCGGTGCGCGACTTCGACCGGGTCTGGAGCTGCATCGCCCCGGAGCTGCGCGACGAGGTGGTGCAGACGACGCTGTTGTCGGCCGCCACCGGGCAGCCCTGGCGCATGGACCTGCGGGTGACGACGGTCGACGGTCGCCTACGCTGGCTGCGTGGCACGGCGTACCCGGAGGCGGAGCGCGTCGAGGGGGTCGTGCGGTGGAACGGGGTCTTCGTCGACGTGACCGAGTTCAAGGAGCTGGAGTCGCACCTGCTCCAGTCGCAGAAGATGGAGGGGATCGGGCGCCTGGCGGGCGGCATCGCGCACGACTTCAACAACATCCTCACCGCGATCCGCGGCAACGTGGACCTCCTGCTGGACGAGTTGTCGACCGGCGACGACCGGTCCAACGAGCTGGCCGAGATCAGGGACGCGGCAGAACGCGCCGGGACGCTCACGGCGCAGCTGCTGGCCTTCAGTCGCAAGCAGTTCCAGCATCCGCGCGAGCTGGACCTGAACGCGCTGGTGCGCGACATGGAGAAGATGCTGCGTCGCGTGATCGGCGAGGACATCTCGCTGCTCACCGTGCCGGGCGACGCGCTGGGGATGGTGCGGGCCGACGCCGGCCAGCTGCAACAGGTGCTGCTGAACCTCGTGGTCAACGCACGCGACGCGATGCCCGAGGGCGGGCTGCTGGCGATCGACACCCGCAACGTCCGCCTGTCGGGCGCGGCGGCCGCGACCGCGGGGCTCGCTCCCGGCGACTACGTCTGCCTGGTGGTGCGCGACACGGGGCACGGCATGACGCCGGAGGTGCAGGCCCGGATCTTCGAGCCGTTCTTCACCACCAGGCCGCAGGGGCGCGGGACGGGGCTGGGACTGGCGATGGTGTACGGCATCGTCCAGCAGAGCGGCGGCGCCGTCACGGTGGAAAGCGAGCCGGCGCGCGGGAGCACCTTCCGGCTCTACTTCCCGCGCCTGGCCGCGACGCCTGAGGCGATGACGTCGCCGCCCGGCGGAGCCGGCGCGATCCTGGCGTCGCCGTCGGGCGCATCGGCGCCAAACGGCAGCATCCTCCTGGTGGAGGACGACCCGGGGGTGCGGCAGCTCGCCACGCGGCTGCTGGCTCGCGCCGGCTACGACGTGCGCACCGCCGCCGATGCCTACGAGGCGCTCACCATGGCCGATGCCGCGTGCAGCGGGATCGACCTGGTGATCTCGGACGTGGTGATGCCCGGCATGGGCGGGCGCGAGCTGTCGCTCGAGCTGCGCCGCCGGCGCCCGGACCTCAAGCTCCTCTTCATCTCGGGCTACCTGGACCTGGACGGTGCGCGCCTGGGGCTCAACCGCCGCACGCGCCTCCTGCACAAGCCGTTCACGCAGGAGGGGCTGCTCCAGACGGTGCACGACCTGCTGGCGCTTCCGATACCCGCCTAACGCACTCCGCGCGCGCGACGCCAGGCGTCCGCCTCGTCCAGCCGCCAGCGGTAAAAGTGGCGAGGGGTGGCGGAGACGTGCGGATCGCCATCGATCAGGAAGCGCAGCGGCCAGTCGGCGGCGCGCGAGATGCCGATGCGCGGCGTCACCACGATCGCGGCATCCTGCGCACGTTCACCCGGCAGCAGCCGCAGCAGGCCAGCCTGGAGCGGCGTCCCGTCGAGCGCGCCGGTGATGCCTAACGCCTGACAGAGCTTGCCCGGACCGTTGGCCAGCCCGCGGCCGGCCACGGGGCCCGTGGGCGCAGCCCCCGCGATGCCACGCCGCCCGCGCATGGACTCCAGGCCGTGGAGCGGGGCGAGTGCGCGCACCAGGACGGCACTCCCGTGCCCCACCTCGCGCGTGACGGCGTTCACGCACCAGTGCATCCCGTAGATGCGGTACACGTAGGCCGTCCCGGGCGGTCCGTGCAGGTGGCGGTTGCGCGGCGTGCACCCGGCGGCGGCGTGACAGGCCGGGTCATGGGGTCCCAGGTAGGCCTCCACCTCCACGATGCGGCCGCGCGTGACGGCGCCGTCGCAGGTGGACTCGAGGATTGCCCCCAGCAGGTCGCGCGCGACCGCAGCGGTGTCGCGATCGTAGAAGTCGGGGGTGAACGGCCGCCCGAGACGCGAACGCCGCGCGGGGAGCGCGGCGTTCGAGGTCCTCGTCATGTGGCCGCAGGCTTTCGCGACTTGGTGGCGGCGCCGCGCCCGCCGCGCCGCCCCTTCTTGGCCACCTCCGCCGGCGGTGCGGCCGACTTCGCCGCGCGGCCACCCTTGGCGGTGCCCTTTCCTGCAGCTGGCGGCGCCCCGGCGCCTGCCGCGGCAGCGACCGCCGCCCTGGCGGCGCCCGCCGCTCCCTTCGTCGCAGCCGGTGCTGTCGCCGCAGCGGGTGATGCCGCCTTGGCGCCGGCGCCCCGCTTCGCCCCCCGGCCACGAGCGCCCCGCCGGGCCTTGCTGGCGCCATCGGGCGCCCCCTCGTCGGCGTCCGCGGCGGCCGCCGGAGTTGCGGCTGGCGGCTCCGCGGCGCTGGCCGACGGGAGGTCCTCCACCACC
>CAZVDJ010000162.1:0-7982 GCA_964626245.1 uncultured Gemmatimonadaceae bacterium | reverse complement strand
GGGGCGTCGTCGGTCCACCAGGCGAGCCCCTGCTGGTCGACGCGGTACGCGAGCGGCTCGCCCAGCGCCTCGACCGCGCGGCGCACCGGGACTTCCAGCCCGCGAGCTGCCACGACCAGCACACAGCCGCCGCCCGAGGCGCCCAGCGCCTTTCCCCCGAGCGCGCCAGCCTGCCGCGCGCGCTCGAGGATCTCGTCGATGCGCGGCGTCGTGATGGAGGGGTGCAGCGCCCGCTGGTGCGTCCAGTGTTCGCCCACCAGGGTGCCTAACGTGTCCAGGTCGCCCGACACCAGCGAGTCGGCCATCCCGCGCGCCAGCTCGCGCATGTGCGACAGCGCGGTCACGACGCGCCCCTCACGCGCGGCCCAGCCGTCGAGCACGGCGCGGATCGTGTCGCCCGAGATGCGAGAATGCCCGGTGTAGACCACCGTGCAGCGCGCCTCCAGCTCGCGAACGGTCTGGCGCTGCATCGACAGCCGGTGCACGCGTGTCCCGCCGCCAAACGACAGGGCCAGCGCCCCGCCGAAGGCCGCGGCGTAGTGGTCCTGGAATCCCCCCGCCACGTGCAACTCCTCCACCTCCACACGCCGGCTGGCTTCGGCCACGGCGGCGCGGTCGAGCGGGATGGCGTCCCGCAGCGCCTGGCGCTCCGGGGCGTCCGAGGGAATCGCCTCCAACGCGCGAAAGGCCTCGATCGCCCCCATCATGGCCACGCCGGCGGCCGACGACCCTCCCAGTCCCGCCTTCACCGGGAAGTCGCTGTCGATGCGCGCCTGCACCCCGGGAAGGGCGGCGATCCGCAGCGCCGCCTGCGCCAGCTCCTCCTCGGCTGCACTACCCGCCTCGTCGTTTCCATCTCGGCGACGCTCCAGCCGCACCGTCGCGTAGCGGGCGATCGCCAGGTTGCAGACGAAGCCTCCCTCCTCGTCGCAGTAGGGAGGGACATCGGTCCAGCCGCCGCCAAAGTCGATGCGGGTGGGGGCGCGGGCAATGACGGCGGTCATGCGGGGAATAAAAGCACACGACGCGGCGTCTCGCGACGCCGCGTCGATCTCCAACCGTCTGCGTACGGCGAGGCTACTTCTTCTTCGCCAGCGGCTTCTTGGCGACGGCAGGCGCCTTCGCCGCGACCTTGGCAACGGGCGCCTTGGCGGCTGGCTTGGCGGGAGGCTTGGGCGCCGGCGCCTTGGCAGGCGCCTTTGCGGCTGGCGCAGGGGCTGCCTTCGCCTTCTCTGCTGGCTTGGCGGGCGCCTTGTTCTCGACCTTCGCGGCCGGAGCCTTCTCGACCTTCGCCGCGGGGAGCTTCTCGACCTTCTCCGCCTTCTCCACCGCCTTGGGGGCGCGCACCGGCTCGGGCGCGGCCACCTTGGGCGGACGCGGGACGACCGGGGGGGCAAGCGAGATCGCGTCCTCCGCGGGCGCCGCCTTGGCGGCAGGCGCCGCCTTGGCTGGCTCAGCCTTGGGAGCCGCCTTGGGTTGCGACGCGTGCGCCGCCTCGACCTCTCGCATGAGCTTGTCGGCCTCGTCCTGCGACATCTGGCCGCGGCGGACCATGTACTGCACCAGGTCGCGCGCGCTCTCGATGGCAAAGGCGGTCAGTCCGGCCGCCGCCCCGATCACCTCGCGCATGGTGCCGGTCATCCGGCTGCCGGCCTCGAGCGAGATCTCATGGGCCTTGGCCGCCATCTCGGCCATGGTGTCGCGCACATCCTGCCCGCGATGCCCCGGGCCGCGCTTGGGCGGCGTGGGGGCTGGTGCGGCGAGCTCCTCGCCCTCCGGGCTATCTTCAAGGGACGCCATATTTTCCGAGATGCAGGGTATGCTTCGGCGACGTGGTCAGGACCCTCAGGGTGCATCGCTCCTTCCCACCACTGTCACGCTGCGGCGCGCCGTTGCACCGTGGGCGGAATTAAGGGGGCAATGCGGCGGTAAGTATATGATTTTTCGGAGCCTATGCAAGTCGCTATGACCCTCGATCACCGCTCACCGCCGAGCGAGAACAGCCTGCTATCCCGAGCTAGTTGCGCCAGTAATTCGACAGCACCCCGGTTGCGATGCTTCACGGAATCCGCGTCCTCGACCTGAGTCGCGTCCTCGCTGGTCCACTCGCTTCCATGACGCTCGGGGACCTCGGAGCCGACGTCCTCAAGGTCGAGCGGCCGCGCATCGGCGACGAGACGCGCGCGTGGGGCCCCCCGAACGACGCGCGCGGCGAGGCGGCCTACTATCTCTCGATCAACCGCAACAAGCTCGGCATTGCTTTGAGCCTGGACGACGAGGGCGATCGTCTCGTGCTCGCCCGGCTGATCCGCGAGGCGGACGTCGTCCTGGACAACTACAAGCGCGGGACGCTCGAGCGGCGCGGTCTCATTCCCGAACACTTTCTGGTCGAGTGCCCTTCGCTGATCTGGTGCACCGTCACCGGCTTCGGCGCCGACTCCGACCGCCCGGGCTACGACTTCGTCGTTCAGGCGGAGGCCGGATGGATGTCGGTAACCGGTCCCGTGGAAGGAGCGCCCACCAAGGCCGGCATCGCGCTGGCCGATGTCACGGCCGGGAAGGATGCGTCCATCGCGATCCTCGGGGCATTGGTTGCGCGGTCGCGCGCCGCCGAGCCGCTCCCGCTGAGCGACCGACGCCTCTTTGTCTCCCTCTATCACAGCGCGGCGGCGGCGCTGGTCAACGTGGCGCAGAACGTCCTGGTGTCGGGTCAGCCTGCCCGTCGCTGGGGGAACGGCCATCCCAATCTGGTCCCGTACCAGCTCTTTCACGCCAGGGACCGATCCCTCGTGGTCGCCGTGGGAAACGACGGCCAGTGGCAGGGATGCTGCCGGGCCCTCGGGCTCCACGCGCTCGGCACCGATTCCGACGTCGCGACCAACTCCGGCCGCCTCACCCACCGCGAGCGCGTGGTCGCGGCGATGACGGCCCGGCTCGCCGAGCGAACGGCGGAGGAGTGGATTGCCCTCCTGGAGAAGGAAGGGGTTCCCTGCGGGGTGGTGCAGTCGGTTGGCGATGCACTGGCGCCTCTCGGCGCGTCACCGCTGACTGGCGTCCCTCCGTCGGTCCCGGGCACCGTTCGCCTGCCCCCCCCGACGCTCGACGAACATGGCGTGCTCGTGCGCGAGTTCGGATGGGATGCATTTCGGCGGGTTCGAGCGTCACACGAGGGATGAGGGCGGGCCCCGCCAATCCGTTGGCACTGCCAATCGCGTAGCGCCGTAGTCCGGGGGGCGCCCTGATGCTCCCCGTGCTGGCCTCGGTTCCGCACTTCGTTTCGTCCACCATGCGGTGCGACCCGTCACCGCGTGCATCTCACCGAATGGTGAGATGTGACAGACTGGTCGTCCGCTCCCCACCCTCTCTCGCACGTCGTGACCCTCGCTGCCCACACCACGCGACTCTTCGTGCTCGCCGCCCTGCTCGCGGCGTGCGGCGGAGGCACGGCGGCGCCGGTCGCTGAACCGATGGCGACGTCGTTCGACCGGATGTGGACGACGGTCGATCGCGAGTACTCGTACTTCCCGTACAAGGGGATCGACTGGAACGCGGTGCGAACGACCTTCCGGCCTCGGGCCGAGCGGTCCGCGTCGACCACGGAGCAGGTGGCGGTGGTGCTGGAGGCGCTCGCGTCGCTGCGAGACGAGCATGTCTGGATCCTGACGCCCGACGGCCGCACGCTCCCCACCTGGCGCCCCACGCACCGCGGCAACTGGTCGTCGCTCTTTCCGTCGGCCTACCGACAGCAGGGGAGCTGGAACGCGGAGTCACCGGTGCTGGCGCACGGGGCAGGTGCGGATGGCGTGCCGCACATCGCCCTGGCCTCCTTTGCCAGCGGCCAGTTCGACGTGGCGGCGTTTGACCGCGTGCTCGAGCGCTATCGAGACGCGCCGGCGCTGATCCTGGACGTGCGGATGAATGGCGGCGGGAACGACGCGCTGGCGCTGCAGGTGGCGGGGCGCTTCACCACGGTGCGTCGCACCACCGGATGGGTGCAGTTCCGCAGCGGCCCGCGGCACGATGCCTTCACCGCGCTCACCGAGCGGAGCGTGTCGCCGCGCGGGCCGTGGCAGTATACGCGTCCCGTGCTGGTGCTGACGGGGCGCCAGACCTGGAGTTCGGCCGAGGGGTTCGTCTCGGCGATGCGCGAGCTGCCTAACGTTGTCGTGGTGGGCGACACGACGGGAGGCGGGTCCGGCAATCCCTCGGTGTTCTCGCTGCGCGAGGGCTACGGCTTTTCGGTGTCGCGGTGGATCGAGTACACGGCCGACCGGTCCCCGATCGAGTGGCGCGGGATCGCGCCCGACGTGGCCGTCCCCTTCACCGATGCGGCGCTGGCGGCTGGGGACGACGAGACGCTGGCCTTTGCACGCGGCGCCGCGGCGCGCACCGGCACGCTCTCCCCGGTCCTGGTCGTGACGCGCTAGCCGCCGCCCGGGCCGCCAAGTATCGGCCCCGGTCATCGGGAGGACAGCACCGATGTTACCTCGGTTGCGACCATTCGTCTTTCAGGCGTGACGATCCTCACACACGACGTCGCGCCCCGTGCAGGGCTATCGAGCACCGCCACGAGCGGTTATGCTGTCGCCGTGACTACCACGGTGTCCCAACGCTCGGTGGACCAACTCGAGGCCGACCAGGAGATCATCACGAAGGTGCTCGCGGGCGACCGCGATGTCTTTGGCGTGCTGATCAAGCGGTACAGCGATCCCTTGTACCGGCATGCCCTGGGCATGACGGGAAGCCCGGACGTTGCGGAAGACATCCTCCAGATGTCTTTCATCAAGGCGTACCACCATCTCTCGGAAGTGCGGGGACGGTTTGACGCCTGGGTGTTCCGCATCGTCGCCAACGGGTGCAAGGACTGGCTCAAGAACATCCGCCGGACTCATGCGAGCTACGAGGAGGACGACCAGCCCAGCTCGTATGCCAACCCGGAGGAAGAGCTCGATCGCACTGAGCTTCGTGATGACCTGGACGAGGCGCTGGGGCAGCTGCCCCCGTCGCTGCGCGAGGCCTTCATCATGAAGCACGTGGAAGGGCGATCGTACGAGGAGATGGCTGAGCTCTTGAGTACTACGGTTGGGGCACTGAAGATGCGCGTCCACCGCGCGCGTGAAGCGCTCCAGGCTCTCTTGGAGGAGAAATACGCCTAATGCTCGACAGACATAACGAGCGCGACGGCCGTGCCGAGCGTGAACGCCCCCTGAAGCCGTCCGAGGAAGTGGGCGGGATCCGTGGTGAGCGCGAAGTGCCGCTGGCCCCCGTTGCCTCACCGGACGTGATCAATCGCTGGTTGGATGGGGAACTGCCGGAGCCGACGGGGCTGCGTGGCGATGCCGCGCGCTCGGTGGAGTTCTGGCGCCGCATCGGGGAGGAGACCGACCGTCGCCGCCGCATGGCGACGCCCGCCTACCTGCCCGAGAAGATCCTCTCGTCGCTTCCGCCGCTGGCGTCGCCACAGCAGCAGGTGGCCCCGTGGTACCGGAAGGACTTGAAGCTCAACCCGATGGCGGCGCTCGCCGCCGCGGCGGCGCTCTTCACGCTGGGCATCCTGGCGGCGCAGGCACTGATGCGCTAGGGCGCAAGCCCTCGGCAGGAGTGACAGACGAGATCGAGGCGGTGCCGGCGTTCCGGCACCGCCTCTCGTCTTCCCGTCTCCTCGTCTTCTATCTTCTGCCGTCATGCAGCCCGCCCTCCCGCTGACGGCCACCACCGTCGAACTCGACGCCGCGATCCTCCAGGTCGCGGTGGCCACGGGCCTGGCCGCCTTCGCGGGGTCGCTGTATCGCCGCTACCGCAAGCCGCACTTCGCGTGGTTTGCCGTGACCTGGGCGATGTACCTGGCGCGCCTGCTGATCATCATGGCGTTCCTCATCACGCAGCAGAGCGGATGGCTGTACTGGCACCAGGTGGTGACCGGATGGACGGCGCTGGCGCTGCTCTGGTCGGCGCTGGTCTTCTCCCGGCAGCTGCAGTTCCGCTCCGCGTACCTCTCGGCGCTGCTCTTCCCGCTGGGCTGGTCGTACGTCGCCATCTATGTCATGCAGGACTTCTTCTGGGCCGCGCTCCCGGCGGTGCTCTTCCTGTCGGTCGTGACGTTCTGGACGGGGGCGGTCTTCTGGCGGCACTGGCAGCGCACGCGGGTGGCGGGAGCGCGCTTCCTGGCCGTCGCGCTCTTCCTGTGGGCGCTGCATCACCTGGACTATCCGTTCCTTCGCGCGCGCGGCGCGTGGACGCCCTGGGGCTACTACCTCGACATCGTCTTCCTCCTCGCCACCGGGGTGGGACTCACCTACCTGGTGCTGGACGAGCTGCGGCAGGGCTTTGCCGCCCTCACCTCGCTCGCGGGCATCGCGACCACGGGAACGGATCGCGACGACCTGGACGCGTTGCTGGGGCGAGCGATGACGCTGCCGGCCACGCGCGGGGCGGCGCTGCTCACGCGCGCGGGCGGCGAGGTGCAGCTGGTGCGCGGCGTGGGCGCGTGCGCGTCGTGGGAGCACGCCGTCCTTCCGCCCGGTGCCGCCGAACTGGCCATCTCGGCGATGGTGGCGGCGGCGCCGCGCGTGCAGGGGGCACTGGCGCATGGCAATGCCCCGCGTTCGTTAGGCGTGGCGTACGCGGCCGCCCTCCCCATCCCGCGCGCCACCGCGGGGAGCGCGGCGCTCGTCCTGGTGGGCGACGTGCGCAATCCGTTCACCGCGCTCGACGACGCCTTCCTGGTGGCGCTGGGGCAGCAGCTGGGATCGGCCCTGGATTCCGCCGAACTGACGCGGCGCCTGCGCTCGCGCACCGACGACCTCACGCGCCTGTCGGCGCGCATGATCGAGCAGCATGAGGAGGAACGCCGCCGCATCTCGCTGGAACTGCACGACGAGACCGCGCAGGTCTTTTCCGCCGTCAAGCTGCAACTGGGGCTGTTGCGCGAGCGGGTGAGCGGGCGTGAGGCGGAAGGGCTCGAGCGCGCCGTGGCGCTGGTGGACGAGGGGATGCGCTCCATTCGCAACGTCACCGAGACGCTGCGCCCCACGGTCCTCGACGACCTGGGCCTGGTCCCCGCGATGCGCAGCCTGGCCGTGGGGTTCGAGGGGCAGAGCGGGGTGGAGGTGACGCTCGACGCACCTGACGACCCGCCCTCCCTGACGCCCGACGCCGAGCTGGCGCTGTTCCGGGCCATGCAGGAGGCGCTGTCCAACGTGGCGCGACACGCCCCGCGCGCGCGCCACGTGTGGGCCACGGTGCTCGAGGACGAGTCGGCGCTGGTGCTGGACGTGCGGGACGACGGGGCCGGGAGCGACGCGCCGCTCGACGGGGAGCGACTCGAGCGCCTGGAGCGCGAGGGACACATGGGACTGGCCGGCATGCGCGAACGCATCGGATCGTTGGGCGGGACGGTGGTGGTGGGCCGTGCCGCCGAGGGGGGCGTGCGCCTGACGATCCGCGTGCCACTCGATGCGGCGGTGACGCGATGAGCGCACGCGAAGGGGCTCCCATCCGGGTGGTGCTGGTCGACGACCACGGCATCGTGCGCGAGGGGCTGCGACAGGTGCTCGCGAGCGACGCGGCCTTCGAGGTGGTGGGCGAGGCCAGCAACGGCGAGCAGGCGCTCGAGGTGGCGGCGCGCCTGCTCCCCGACGTGATCCTCCTCGACATCACCATGCCTGGCGACTCGGGGCTGGTGGTGGCGCAGAAGCTCCGCGCCCGCGTGCCGAGTGCGCGGGTGCTCATGCTCAGCGTGCACGATGACGCGGAGTACGTCCTGGAGAGCGTGCGCGCGGGAGCGCACGGCTACCTGCGCAAGGACACCACGCCGGGCGACCTTCGCGCCGCGGTGCGCGCGGTGCATGCCGGCGACGCCTGGTTCAGTCCGGCGGTGGCCAGGCGGCTCACCGAGGTGCTGCGCAGCGAGCGCGTCCCGGACGCCGCACCACCGCCAGCTGCACCGGCCACGGTGGACGTGCTCACCAACCGCGAGCGCG
>CAZVDJ010000161.1:0-7991 GCA_964626245.1 uncultured Gemmatimonadaceae bacterium | reverse complement strand
GGCCGGCGCGGTGGCGCGCGCCAGGGCCCGCAGGGGAACCGGAATGCCGCGATAGAACCGCGGGAGTGACATCAACTGGAACGGCAGCCGATGGTAGCGCCGGCCCAGGAGCGCGGGGAGGTACATCGGGATCAGGTCCGAGGGTGTCGCGCACCGGGCGATCCCCGTGTGCTCGAACGGGTGCAGCGCCTCCGGGATGAACGAGGCGACGACCGCGCGTCCGGCGGCGCCGCAGCGTGCCAGGATCTCACGGGTCGCCACCGCCGCCTCGGCCACCTTGATCTCGACCAGCACCGGGGTGTCGGGGAGCGCCACGAGCACTTCTTCCAGCGTCGGAATGCCCACGCCGCGGCCACGATACGGAAAGGTGCGGCCGCCATCGGGGGAGAAGGTGGCGCCCGCGTCCAGGGCCTTCAGCTCGGCGAGCGTCCGCGTCGGGACGTCGCCGGGTGCGCCGGTGGTGCGTGCCGTCGTGGGGTCGTGAAAGACGACGACCGCGCCGTCGCTGCTGATGCGCACGTCGAACTCCAGCGCATCCACGCCTAACGCCACGGCCTGCCGGAACGACTCGAGCGTGTTCTCGGGGGCGTGCGCGCGGTTGCCGCGGTGTCCCACCACCGGTCGCGCAGTGAGGTCGAGCAGCGGATGCACGGGGGAGGGGACGAGAAGGCGAGGCTGCGAGAAGACGAGAAGCGCCCGGGAACCTTGGGCTCCCGGGCGCACTCGACGGTCGAGCGGGAACTAGAACGAGTACTGCAGGCGCGTCACGACCATGCGGCCGATCTCGGGGGATCCCGGGAAGTAGCGCACCTTGCGATCGAGCACGTTGGTCCCGTTCACCGACCAGAGCAGCTCCTGCGCGCCGAACGGAAGGCGGTAGGTGAAGCTCACGTCGAAGACGTTGTTGCTCGGGACGCCGTCATAGATGTAGAAGAGCGTGGAGCCGGGGCGCTGGAAGCGCAGGTCGCGACCGTTGACGTCGGGGCCCGCGGCGTACACGCCCGAGTTCACCGGGTAGCCGCGCATGTAGCGCCAGCGGAACTCCAGGCCGTACTTGTTCGGTTCGTCGCGCAGCTTCATGGACAACGACGCCTTGCCGTCCGGCGCGTTGAGCATCAATGGCGACGAGTTGGAGCTCACGACGTCGGAGAAGATCACGTCGCTCACCCAGCTGTACGTGCCTGCCAGCGTCAGGTACTCGTTGGCCACGAAGTCCACCGCCATGTCGAGTCCCTTCACGGTGATCTCCGTGTCGGTGGTCGAGGTGTAGGTCGCGTAGACGTCGGTGCCGTTGGCGAAGGTCTCGTTGTTGAACTGCACGATCCCCACCGGCAGCGAGGCGGCGGCGGTGGCGATCTGCGGGGCGATCTGCGCCGCCGCGGCGGCGGCCTGCTGCGCCGGGACGCCGGCACCGATCAGGATCTGTGCGATGTTGGGGCCCAGGAAGGCGCCAAGCTGCGGACCGTTGAAGAAGACGTTCGGCGTGGCCAGCCCGGCCGGGTTGCCCACGTCGCCGCGCTTCTGCACCCATCCGTCCACCGCCAGGCGCATGCGCTGCCCGATGATCCCCTTGTAGCCGATTTCATACGTCTTGTTGTACGACGCGTTCAGGGCACCGATGTCGCGCAGGTTGGCCGCCTGCAGGTCACGCGACGGGTCGGCGGCCTGGTTGAGGTAGGCGATGCGCGACCCCACCTGCGCGTCCGTCGGCTGCAAGTTGCCCAGCGCCGTCACCAGCGCCGTGGCGGTGGCGGCGCCCAGCGACGGCGTCAGGAGGGCGATGAGGTTGGGGCGCAACCCGGAGATGACGCCGCGGTACACCCCCGCCGACGACGACGGGACCCAGTTGTTGCCGCCGGAGAAGCGGGACTTCATGCACAGCCCGCCGTTCGTGGCGCCGCAGGTGCGGTTGAAGCCCCACCCTTCCTTGGGCGGGTTGCCCAGCGCGCGGATGTTGTAGCCCGAGTTGCCGATGTTGCGCGCCTGGATGAGGTCCAGGAAGTACGAGAAGTTGGCCGGCGTGGAGAAGGCCCGGTTGTACGTGGCGCGCAGGTTGTGCGTCTCACTCGGCTTGAAGACGAGCGCGACACGCGGCGACGTCTGGTAGCCGTCGATGAGCGAGTTGCGGTCGACGCGCAGCGCACCGATCAGGTCGAACTTGCTGGTGAGGTTGGTCGTGGATTGCACGTAGCCACCCACCTCGGTCACATCGTCGATATCCTCGTTGCGTCCGTTGATGGTGCCGCCGGTGCGAGGATTGGTGCGGATGAAGTCGACGCCGTACACGAAGTCCTGCCGGCTCCCCAACCCGATGCCGTGCTGCAGCTGCGCGGCAAAGACGCGCGACTGGTCCACGATCGGCTGGCCGGAGCGCAGGAGGAAGGTCCCGTCGGTCGAGAGCGAGTCGTCGTTGCCGGCATCGCTCAGGTTGGCAAAGACCTGCCCGAACAGCCGCCCGATGCGCGCGCGCTGCTGCAGGCTCATGTACGTCCAGTTCTTGATCTGCGCGGTGCCGTTGGCACCGGTGAGCTCGAGGCCGTTCCCCACCTTGGTGTAGCCCAGGGAGGTCACGAACTCGGAGTTGTCGCTGGGGCGCACGTCCAGGCGCGCCTCGGAGCTGAAGCGCTGCAGGTCGAAGTCGCGGATGTTCCGCTGCCCTCGGCGGCCGGCCGGTGCCTGCGCCGGGAAGACGTCGGGCTCACCCGGGTCGAAGTACGGGAGGCGATTGCCCAGCGTGTCGCGCGCCGAGGCGCTGTTCCAGTCCTTGGCGCTGAAGTACTCGCCCGAGAGCTTGTAGCCGACCTTGGGGGTCAGGAGCCCCGCGTGGCGCAGCGAGCCACGCAGGAGCGAGCGCTCGCCGCCATCGATGGTCAGCGTGGTCCCCTGTGACGAGAACGGCGACTTGGTGATGACATGCAGCACGCCGTTTGCCGAGTTGGGGCCGTAGAGGGCCGAGGCAGGGCCGAGCAGGACCTCGATGCGCTCCACGTCCTCGTTGGTCCCCGTCATGAGGAAGGGGACGTTGACCCGCAGCGACGGGACCCCCGCAAAGCGGTAGTCCTGCAGCATCAGGATCGAGCCCGAGAAGGCGTTGTTGAAGCCGCGCGCCACGACGTTGTTCTGGGCGATGCCGCCCTGATTCACGTCGACGCCGGGGAGCCCCTTCACGTGATCGGTGACCGTCACCGCGGGACGCTCCTGGATGTCGCGCACGTCCACGACGGCCACCGAGGCGGGCGCCGCGAGCGCCTTCTCCGGACGGCGGGACGCAGTGGTCACGACCGGGTTGAGTTCAGCGGCGAAGACCTCCATGGAGAAATCGACCGTCACCTCTCCCCCCGCCGGGACGACCACATTCGGCACGTTCGTCGGCTGGTGCCCGATGCGCGTGGCGGAGAGGGTGTAGGTGCCTGCCGGGACGTTCGGGATGCGGTATGTCCCGTCGTCGCGCGACCGGACCGAGGCCGCCATCTGGCCTGATGCATTCGTGGCCTGTACCTGCGCGCCGGGGATCGGGGTGCCATCTTGCGCGGCGACTCTGCCGCTGATCGCTCCGCCCTGCGCCAGCGCCGGTGGCGCGGCGAGAAGGAAGGAGGCGAGCAGGGCAATTCGACGAACTCGCGAAGCGGACATCAACACCTCGGTGGATGTGGTGTAAATGGACTGTCAAGTCGCCCCGAATCTATGGGCCGACCGCTTCCGTCCGCCATATCCGACCGGCGGCAACCCTGACCGTCTTTCCCCGGTGAATTCCGACCCCGAACACCACCCATTCGGTGTCGAAGGCGCGCTCCCCAGCTGTGGCTGGCGGGCGTTCGTTCGGGGCGCGATCCCCCGCGCCGCGGCCCGCGCGTCGCTGCTGGCGGCGTGCCTCGCGGGCGCGTCGCTGGGGCTCCCCTCGTTTGTGTCGGCGCAGCGCATGGCTCCCCCGGTGCGCACCCTCCTGGGAGACGTCGCCATCATCCTGCGCCCCGAGGTGGATGGCGCGCTGGCGGTCGGAGTCGCAGGACCAACGCGCGCCCTCACTCTCACGGTCCGCGCCTCGGATGCGCGCCGCTGGGCCGACTCGGCGGCGCGCCTCTCGGTTGCGCCCCCGCGCGCCCGCAACGTCGCCAAGGGGGGAAAGGGGAGAACGGGGGGCAAGGGTGGCGCGGCCGCCGTCGCCGGCGCGAGCGCACCTAACGACTCGGCACGCCGCGCCCGCGTCGTGCTGGAGGAACCGGGGGTGGGCGCCGGATCGCTCGTCCTGTCGCGCGTGGACAGCGCAGGCACGCGCACCTTCCTCCTCTTCGCCGACGACTCGGAGCTGGATCCCATCCGCCAGCCGCTCACGCTTGCCGAGGCGCGCACGCTCGTGCGGCTCGTCCAGCGTGCAGCCGCCCCCATTCCCGCGCGCCGCCCGCGACGCTAGGCGACGGGGCCGGGGGGCGCGGGAGCCAGGGCCCGATCGTCAGGAGCGCTGCCCGGGCCAGCGCCCGATCGTCAGGAGCGCCGCCAGCGCTAGCGCACGATGGTCAGCAGCGCCGCCAGGGCCAGGATCAGGACGAGTGAGAGCAGCAGCCACAGGCGGCCGCGGGGAAGACGCGCCGGGAGTGGCGTCACGGCAGTATCAGCGGCACTCACCCGGCGGGGAGCGGTGCGCCGCGAGCGGCGGCGGGTTCGCGACATGAGAGCGGGACGGGGGACTACCCTGTTCAGACGATCGAGCGCCGGAAAGTGCGACATTCGACACGCCGCGCAAAGCGGGAGTATCACCATGTCCGGCCGGGCCAATGTCCGGGCACCCCGGGAAGGACCGGCGCGATATCGGCGACTCCGCGTCCGGGCCGCCGCCGCCGGCGAGGCGTTGCACCGCACCCGCCCCGGACGTCCTTGCTCGCGGGGAGGGCCAGCGGATCCGGAGCTCTCATCACCTCCCGAAGAGCGGTCGATACTTCCATCAATGGCCCTGCCACACTCCACGCGCCCTGCTTCGCCGCACCAGCCCAGGGACCCCGCGGCGCGCCGCGAGGCCCAGCAGGCCGACGACCGGTCGGCGCTGGACATCCGGATGCGGATGATCCTGGCGGAAGCCGACTTTCCCGCCATCTCGAAGGACGCGCTGGACGCCCTCAAGCACATGCCCGAGGACGACGCGTCCATCCAGCGGCTGGCCAACATCGTCCTGCGCGAGTACGCCCTCACGCTGAAGGTGCTGCGCACGGCCAACAGCGCGTACTACCGGCGGTCCGACAAGACGATCCAGAGCGCCACGCACGCCATGCTCCTGCTGGGAGCGCGCACGGTGCGGCACCTGGCGGCGTCGCTCCTGGCCTTCGAGCACTACCGCAAGCGGTCGCCCGGGCTCAAGGAGTTGATGCTGCTGTCGCTCCTCACGGCGAACCACGCCCGGGAAGTCGCCATGCGGCGCGGACTCCCCGATCCCGAGGAGGCGCACCTGTGCGGGATGTTCCGCAACCTTGGCGAGGTGCTGGTGGCGGGCTACTTCCCCAAGGAGTATGCGCGCATCCTGCAGCACCTGGAGACGAAGAACCGGGGCGAGGCCATCGCGGCCTTCGAGGTCCTGGGCTTTCGCTTCGAGGAGCTTGGCGAGTCGATGGCGCGACACTGGGGGATGCCCGAGAGTGTCGTGATCGGCATCCGGTCGGATGGGCCGCTGGCCGGTACGGACATGGGCGCCATCACCTCGTTCGCGCACGACCTGACGGCGGCGGTCTACCGACGCGAAGCCGACGCGAAGCGCGACAGCGTCGCGGAGGTCCTGACGCGCTATTCCCGCCGCCTCGACCTCACGCGGGAGGAAGTGGCGGCCGTGCTGGAGCACGCGCTGTCGGAGACCAAGGAGGTCTTCAGCAGTGCCAAGGTCTCCATCGACGACCTCAAGCTGCGTCGGCTCCAGAAGGCGGCGATGGAACAGATCGGCTCGTGGGGGGCCCCCTCGAGCGCCACGCGGGCGGCGTTGCGCGCCACGCCCGCCACGCTCGCGGCGAACATCGGGGCCCCCCCCGGCGGGACGATCGCGAACCCGACCACCGCGAGCATGTCGGCCGCGAGGACGCCAGCCCCGACCTCGTCGGCCCCGAGCGCGTCACCCGCGACCGCGTCAATCGCGAGCGCCACCACCGAGATCGCGAGCGCGCGTCGCGAGGCGGGCAGCGATGCGCGGGAGGGTCGCGGTGCGTCGTCCGCGATCGACCCGTCAGATGCAAGGCTCGAGGCGCCGGCGGAGCTGGCGGCCGCCGAGGCGCTCGCCCGCGTGCGCGAGGAACTGGTGGCGGAGGTGGTGCGCGTCGCCGCCCCCGCCTCGGGCGAGGACCTCAATCGCGTCCTGCTGATGGTGCTCGAGGGGATCCTGCGCGGCGGGCCCTTCGATCGCGTGGTCTTCTGCATGCTCACCCCCGACCGCAACGGGGTGAAGGCGCGATACGGTCTGGGGACGGGTGTGGAGCAGCTGCTCGAGCGCTTCACGTTCGAGCTCAGCCCTCGCGAAGGGCCCATTGCCGTGGCGCTGCTGCGCCGGCAGAGCGTCTGCGTCCCCGTGGAGCGCGACTTCACGTCGCAGGAGCTTCGCTTTGCCCAGGCGCTGGGCGCCTCCTCATTCGGCGTCTTCCCGGTGGTGGTGGGGTCGCGGCTGGTGGGGGGGGTCTACTGCGACCGCCCGTGGAACTCGCGTCACCCGGACCGCGCCACGCTCGCGTACGTGCGGCGCCTGTGCGAAGGGGCGGTGAAGGGGATCGAGTTGCGGCAGGCGGCGATCACGCCCGTGAGCCATCGCCGGGCCGACACCGGGACGCAGGCGGTGCTCGGGCCGGCCGCCGCGTATACGGCGAGCTTCAAGGGGGACGTCGTCCTTCGCCTGCTGCGCGGCGAGCCCTCGGCCGCGGTGGCCGCCGAGTTGGGCATTCCGGAGGCGACGCTCGAGCAGTGGCGCAGCGCGTTCATGACCAGCGCGCTGGCCGGGCTGCGCTCCACCTGACGCGGGCGGCGCCACTCGTCAGGCAGTGGCGCCCGTTCCCTCACCCGCGCATCAGGCGTTTGGCGTCGCGCGCTCCAGCAGCGTGATCTTCTGCCAGACCTTGCGCGCCAGCCCGTTGGTCAGGTCCTCGATCTCGTTCACGGCCTGCAGCACCACGGCGTCCTGCATCCGCTGCGCAAACAGCGCCCCCACCTTGCTGGTGAGCGACAGCAGCTCGCTGCAGTAGTCCAGGTAGCGTCCCAGCTCGGTGCGTGACATGGCGCGTTGCGGCGACGACGCGGTGTCCTCCCGGGGCGCGAGCAGGTACTCCGGGTCCTTCGTGAGCTGGTGCATGTCGACGATGTGGGCAATGCTGCGCAGCTGGTGCAGCCGGCGCAGCGCCACGCGGCGCTTGAGTCGCGACTCGATGGAGACCAGGAAGTAGACGGCGATGCCGAGGAAGACCAGGTCGTTGACCGCGGCCTCCACGCCCTGCGCCAGCTCGGCCAGCCCCGAGACCTGCGCCGGGGCCGAGAGCTGCTGCACGACGCCCGCCACCGCCGCCACCACCGCGATCGTCATGACCACGATGGTGGCGGCCACCGCCACTCGAACCGGCCAGCGCGGCCGTCCTAACGAGTCGGCCTCGCGGGCGCAGTCGCGCGCGAGGCCGAGCAGGTCGCGCCCGACGCCGGAGAGCCCGGCGCCGGGGAACCGTTCCTCGATCCGCTGCCCCAGCCGCTCGATGGTGGCGATGATGTGCGTCGCATCGAGCGCCCGGAAGCTCACTGCGCCGCCACCTTCTGCGGCCAGCGCTCGAACCAGCTGCGCAGGTACAGCTGCGTGCGCAGGAAGTTGGACGGAGTGGACGACGTGCCGTGCCACTCGTTGTTGAAGCGGATCATCGCCGTGGGCACCTTGCGGTACTTGAGCGCCATGTAGAACTCCTCGGTCTGCGGCATCGGCGTGCGCAGGTCCTGCACGCCGGTCATCAGCATCGTGGGCGTCTTCACGTTCCCCACGTACATGATCGGCG
>CAZVDJ010000160.1:0-8029 GCA_964626245.1 uncultured Gemmatimonadaceae bacterium | reverse complement strand
ATTGGTCGCAGGGGGCCGCGATGGTGGTGGCCGCCGAGGAGTTGATGCGGCGCGGGCGCCAGGCAGAAGGGCGCGCCTACGGCGAGCGGGCGGTGTCATGGCTCACCAACCGCCTGGTGGCGCTCCCTACCGATCGATCACATCGCTACTGGCTCGGGTCGGCACTGTACGACCTGGGGCGGTTCGAACAGGCGCAGCCCTACTTCGAGGGATTGGCGCGCGACTACCCCGAGCGGCTGCAATTCCGCGGGCTGGCGGCCGTCTCCGCGGCGCGTCGCGGCGACATGGCAGCCGCCGAGCGGTGGCTGGGGAGCGCGCCACCGCGCGAGCGCGGCGAGTTCCTGTCGTACCAGGCGCGGCTGGCGGCCATCGCGGGCGACACCGAGCGTGCGATCTCCATCCTCACCACGGCGCTCGACGCCGGCATCGACGGCTTTGCCTGGGTCCCGGGGTCGGGGTTCCGCGACTTTGAGGCGGTGCGGGAAACGGCGAGGGGGCGCGTCCTCCTGGAAGGTCGGTAGCCAGCGCCGAGCCGCCCCCTTACGGCGCGCGCGGCGTCCCGTCCGACCAGCGTGGCACCACCACGACGAACTCTCCCCGCGGCGAGCGAGCCGTCGGAACCTGGAAGACCCCGGCCATCCCCCCGGCGCGCGCGAAGCCCAGGTCCTGGCCGTTGTCGGCGGGGGTGTAGATCATGATGTGCGGATGCCAGGCACCCACGCGCCGCCCGTCGGCCGCCGGCGACGAGTAGAGCACCTGGCGGGGCGACATCATGTACGCGAGGGCAAAACGTTGCGGCTGGCGGAGCGTTCCGCTGGCGTACGCCGCCTCCACGGCGCGGGTGATCGAGTCCTCCGCGACGCCAAGGGTGCGCAGCCGCACTTCCATGAGCTCGCGCTGCATCGTCGTGCGCGCCGCCTCGGGGTTGAAGCAGATCGGGTAGCGGCTCCCCTCATGCTGGTCGCGCGCCACCAGGCATGCCGCACCACTCGTCCCCGCGCGCAGCGTGCGCACCTGGCCGGCGTGCACCACGTACACGGTCGCCGAGTCGGCAAGCTCCGGGGGAGCGGCCGACAGCGCCAGCGCGAGTTCCTCCGCGTCAGGGAGCGGGACTGGCCGCACGGGATATCGCGGCGACTGCGCGAGCAGTTCAGCAGCAGCCGTCAGGGCAAACGCCACGGCAAGCGCCACGGCAAGCAGACGATGCACGAATCACCTCGGGGCAGGGAGGAGGAGAGCGAGCGGCGCGACCGGCACCACGTGATTGACGTACGAGCCCCCTGGCACTCGACTACGACGGGCGGCGCACCTGCGGGTGCTCCAGCAGCGGGGCAAGCTCCGCATCACGGGTCACCTCGGCGCGGATCCCCGGATACGACTGCAGGGCCCAGTTGAGCCACTCCACCGCGCGCGTGGTCTGTTGCACCCGGAGCGCGGCGCGCGTCGCGGGGAGCCCGATGTCCCGCGCTCCCCCCTGGCCCAGGGCGCGCGCCCGGTCGAACGACGCGAGCGCATCCGCCGGTTGGGCATTCGCCAGCTGCGCCAATCCAAGCCGCCACGTCACGATGCGATCGTGCGGCCGCCGCATCGCCACCTCGCCATAGAGACGCGCGGCGTCACCCCACCGGTTGGCCGCGTACGCCGCCGCCGCTCGCGCCAGCGGTGCGCCCTCCACGATCGATTGGCGGTAAGCCGGATCGATGGCCGTCGACATGAAGGCGAGCGTCTGCGCAATGACGGCGGCCGAGGCACGCGTGGAGTCCACGATGTCGAAGCCGTGCGCGCCGGCGGGATGGTGGAGGACGGTGAGCGGGACGCCCGTGCGCGTGAGCGCGACGGCCAGCGAGTCCATGGACGCGTTGAGCGCGGGATGGTCCTGCCCCGCGCGAACCATCAGCACGGGGACATCGGCGCGCGGCGCGCCCACATTGCCGCTCCCGTAGTAGAGCACGTAGCCGGCGACCGGCCGATTGCCTTCCAGCGAGTAGGGGGTCCCCACCTGTGTCTGCGCGGACCCCGCCCAAATGACCACGTGCCGGCTGTCGATGCCGTACCTCCCGTCACCGCGTTGCAGCGCACGCACCAGCGAGTCCAACGTCGCGACGCCCAGCCGGTTGGTCTCCGCTGCCGGTCGGGAGAAGTCGAGGTCGGGTGCGTCATAGAGGATGCCGGCAAAGCCGCGCGTGGTGACCAGGCGGGCCCACTCTTGATACGCGCGGAAGTTGCGCACGAAGGTGCCGGCCGCGTTCGCGAAGATCACCACCGGTACCCGTCCCGACGCGTTCGCGCCCCTGGTGACGGAGAAGGCACGGCGCCTGCCGTCGGCCGAGGGGAACGAGTCGACGAGCACCGTCACCGCCGACACTGGCGGAACGGGGACGACGAGCCCGGGCTGGCTGCCCTGCGCCTGGCACGCGGTGGCCGCCCGCACGGTACCGGCGAGACATACGATGACCATCGGAAGCAGCTGGCGCATGTGCATCCTGCCGGGGCTCGATGAGGGGTAGATCGTAGCGCCCAAGGGGAGTCCCACCCGCGCGGCATGGGATGTAGGGGCGCCGCCGCGGGGCGCCGCGCACGCAAGCGGGGATGGGGCGCAACCGGCCGCGCAGCGACAGCGACTCGTCACTCCCCGCTGGCCGTGCGCCGGGGCGCGGTGCATCATCCCCCTCTCCCGCGCGTCGAGAGCGGTGTCGTCCGCGTCGCCGAGCCGTACAGGTCACACACCATGCGGTCGTCACCCCATCGTTTGCTCAGCCTGGGACTGCTGCTCGCCTGCGAAGGTGGGGCGCAGGGCGCGGCGACCGAGCCGGTTCCGCCGGGACCGGTGCAGTCGCAGGTCGAAGCCATCCTGCAGCGCGACGAATCACGCTTCATCGCCATCCGCCGCGACCTGCACCGCAACCCCGAGCTCTCGGGCGAGGAGCGGCGCACCGCCCAGGTCGTGGCCGACGCCATGCGGCGGCTCGGGCTGGAGGTGCGCACGGGGGTAGGTGGACATGGTGTGGTGGCGCGCCTGCGCGGCGGACGTTCCGGCCCCCTGATCGCCTATCGCGCCGACATGGACGCCGTGACGTCGAGCGCGCCCGACCCCGTGGAGTTTCGCTCGCTGCGCGCCGGCATTCGTCACATCTGCGGCCACGACCTGCACACGACCATTGGTATCGCCATCGCCACCGCGCTGCACCAGGTGCGCGATTCGCTGGCGGGCGACGTGCTCTTCGTCTTCCAGCCGGCGGAGGAGCGCGCCACCGGGGCCAAGGCGATGATTGCCGATGGAGTCTTCGCGGCGCCGCCAGCTGCCATCTATGGCCTGCACACGGCGCCATTCGAGGCGGGGATCGTGACCACGACCCCCGGCCCCATGATGGCCGGGCGCGACCGGTTCGACGTGACGATCACGGCGTCCGGCGACATCCAGTCGGCGGCGGCCGCCGTGCGCAATCGCCTGGTCTCGCTCGGGACGATCACCGAGTCGCAGATCACCGTCAGCCAGCCCAAGGACTTCGTCCTGGTTCAGCCGCAACCTGTTTCCGTCAGCGGCAACATGGCGCGCATCACCGGGGTGGTGACGGTGGCGAGCGAGGCGGCGCGCGCACGCGTGCGTGCGGCGATCACGAACGAACTGGGCGCGGTGCTCGCCCCGGGTGACCGGGTCTCGGCCACCTACGAGTCGCGATGGATTGCCGGTGTCACCAACGACAGCGCGCGCGCCGTCTCGGCCGCCGAGCGCGCGCGGCAGGCCCTCGGCGCCTCCAACGTCGGTACCGTGACGACCATTCCCCCTGCCTTCAGCGAAGACTTCGGCTCGTTCCAGGAGCTGGTCCCCGGGGTCTTCTTCTTCCTCGGCGTCGGGAATGCGGCGCGGGGATGGAATGGATTGCCGCACCATCCCGACTACGTCGCGGACGAGCGTGCGATCCTGGTGGGGGCGAGGGTGATGGCTGCGGTGATGCTGGGTGAGCTGAAGCGGTAGGCGGCAGATTCGCACCATGAGAGCGAACGTCGCTCGCGTCAGCTACGGCGCGTGTGCCCTGGTCGGCCTCGGCGGACTCTTCTCCGGCGTCACCGGGCCGCTGCTGAGCACCTTCATCCCGCCGCTCGTGCGCGACGTGCTGGGCGAGCATCGCACGGCCATTGGCGCGGTGATGGCGATCGACAACGTGCTGCTCCTCGCGCTCGTGCCGTGGGCCGGCCCTGCCTCCGATCGTGCCGCCGCGGCGGGGCGCGGCAGGATGTCACTGGTGGTCGCCGGCATGGTGCTGTCGGCGCTCGGGATGGCGCTCCTTCCGGCGTCTGCCTCGTTGGGGCTGGCGGGGCTGGTGGCGGCGATCGTCCTGCTGCACACCGGGATCAACGTGCAGCGCGCGCCGATGCAGGCGCTGCTGGCCGACCTGGTCCCGTCGCGTGACCGCTCGCTCGCCACCGGGTCGGTCACCTTCCAGATGTGCGTCGGGGCGATCGTCTTCCTCATGCTCGGGCGGGCGCTGGGGATGCAAACGGCGTTCTTCATTGCCGCGGCGACCGTGCTCGGTATCGCGGGTGCCCTCGCGCTGGGGCTGCGCCGCGGTCGGAATGCAGCGGTGCGCCCACGCCTAACGGGCGACACGTCCGGCGAGGTGACCTTTCGTGCGCTGGTCGACGCCGTCAGGTCGGCGGTGCGTGGCGAGGTGCCGGGGATGCGGTCGATCTTCGCCGCCGCCCTCCTCCTCCAGCTCACCTTCCAGAGCTTCACCACCTGGTACTCGCTGCATGCCACCGAGCGATTCCGGGTCGACGCGTCGGACGTCACGGTGGGGTTCATCGCCTGGGCGATGGGTGGGGTGCTGGGCGCGCTGCCGGCGGGAGTGGTCGGCGTGCGCATCGGGCGGCGGAACGCGATGCTCCTGGGCTTTGGGGCGATGGCCGCCTCGCTGCTCGCCCTCGACCGCGTGACGACGATCGGCCAGGCCGTCCCGCTCCTCGCGCTCGCGTCGGCCGCTTGGACCTTTCCGACGGTGAACGCCTTTCCGCTCTTCGTGGAGCCGGTTCCCCGCGAGCGGCGCGGCGTCCTGGCCTCGCTCTTCCTGCTCTGCATGGCGCTGGGCGGAGCCGTGGGCGACCCGCTGAATGGGCGGCTCTTCGACCTGTTCGGCAGCTACCGTGCGCTCTTCGTCCTCATGGCGGGCTACACGGCGCTGGCCTTCGTGGCGGTGTTGCGGATTCCGCGCGGCGCCGGCGAGGCCGGGACGGCCGTTGACGCTGACGCACTCGCCGAGCCGGAGCTCATCCCCGGGCGGGGTTGAGCAGGGCGGGGAGACTCACGCGCCGTCACCCCGCGCCTGCGTGGGTGGGGCGCTCCGTCGGCCGCCACCTGCGGGCCCCCTGGATCCTTCAGGCGCGACCCTGCCTCTCCGACCATTCGCCTCTGGGTTCCCAGGGCGCGCCCGTCGCCGCAGGCACCGCCCCCACCCCCCCCCCGCTGCCCGCTCCAACACGCCGCAACCGGTTCGCTCGACCGGTGAACCTTCTATCCGGCACGGGTCGGTTAGGAAGGCACCGTCGGCAAGGGACTACTTGGGCCCTAAAGGCAAAGCACTGAATGCTGCCTTGACACCCTAAGATTGGACTACAGAATCCATCCCGGTGACTTTCGTCACAAACGACCTGGGCAAGAAACCTCGGCCTGCATGGGTCGGTCCTTCGTTCGGCGAGGAGATGGAGTCCGGAAATGCGCAACGTCCGCCTTGCTGTCGCGGTGCTCTCGCTCGCAACCTTTTCGGCATGCGACCGTGCACAGGCCCCCACCGGCGCCCGGTACCAGGGCCCGCAACTATCGGCGCAGGCCGGGGCAACCGTCGAAGAGTCTGCGGCCCCCACCACGGAAGCCCCCTCCGCCGCGTTGGCGCTCGCCGGCGTCAAACCCGTCCGCACTGCGTCGGGTGGTCCGCAGGTCGTTCGCCAGCGGAGCAACTTCCGGTACAAGGGCCAGTGGGCATTCGCCAACTCGTTCGAGGAGTTCGGCCCCGACTTCGGCTTCCCCGGCGATCCGTGGACGAGCAGAGGGGTGACTTACACCAGTGCCAACAACCTCATTGTAGGCACCGGAACCGGCTACGCCCCCATGTCGAATGTCATCTGCAACAACCTGTGGACGCCAATCTCGGGCTCGATCGCGAGTGGCTACGACATGTTCGGCTTCGACCTGGGCGTGATCGGCGTCTCGTCCATGGCGACCCTCACCGTGACGACGAACCTGGGCACCTATTCCTACCTGGTCGAACGCTATCCCAACTGGGCGCACGGCAAGATCTTCGTCGGCTTCGTCGCGGCGAATGCCGGTGAGTGGTTCACCGGCTTCTCGATCGCCTCGCAGTACGGTCCGGGAAGCGCGCCGTGCCTGGACGAAGTCACGGTTGGCGTGAAGTACTAAGTCCTCGCGGCGCGTGGTGCCTCCGACTGGAGCGAACCACAGGGACCTGCGGACGCCCCTCGACGAGCTGCGGCACGTCGAGGGGCGTCCCACCACGTCGCAGGGCGCGATGGGCCGAGAGGACGTCTCGACACTGGGCGGCCGAATTGCTGTGGTTGTTCTATCGGCTACGGCTCGGACGCATCGGCCATGACCCCAGAGCCGACGAAGTTGTCGTGAACGATGCGATGTCTGGCGCACTACCGTCGCACGAGCCGGAACGCGATGTCCCGACCGAGCGACGCCGTTCCACCCGCCCCCATCGCCAGCGAGATCCAGAGCACCGCCAGGTGCTCCAGCTCCCGCGCGCGCACCAACGACCCGGCATCGATCGCGTCGAACCCGAGCGCTGACGCAAGCTCGTGTGCAACGGTCTTCGCTGCGGCGTCGTCGCCGGCGTAGAACATCACCGATGGCGCACCGCCGTAGTACGGGTCGCGCATGTTCCCGTACCCCGTGGTGTTGAACACCTTCACGACGCATGCCCCAGGGGCCATGGCCTGCACACGCTCCGCGCCCGAGGCGCCATCTCGCCCGACCTCCAGCCGCAAACCAGCGCCTAACGGGTTGGTGGCGTCCAGGAGTACGATCCCCGCAAGCGTGTCGGGCCCCAGTTCCGCGAGCGCCTGAGGCACCGCAGGCCACGGCGTGGCGAGCAGCAGGACCTGGGCGCGCCATCCATCGGCACCGAGGAGCGCCTCTCGGGGTGTCGCGATCCGAGTACCTGGCGGAAGCGGAGCACCATCCTCGCTTCCCTTGACCGCCGTCGCCCCGCGCTCGGGATCGCGTACCCCGAAGGCGACCTCGTGCCCGAGGGCCGCCCACCGGCGCCCCAGCGTGCCACCTACATTGCCACTGCCGATCACCGCGATGCGCATCGACTCATCCTGATCTCGTTGGCCAGCACCGCGCGCCGTACCGGTGATCCGCCGCCGGTGGTCCATCGTCGGTGGGGCATTGCCGCCGGGAGTACGCGTCCGGCCTACCCACCCAGCGCCGCGATCACCGCCTGCGCCGTTTCGCTTCCGGAGAAATTCTGCTGGCCGGTGATGAGGTTCCCGTCGCGGATGGCAAACCCGCGCCATGGCCCCGCGTGCACGAAGTTGGCGCCCAGTCGCCTGAGTTCGTCCTCGATGCGCCACGGCATGATGCGCGTGCCCCGCGGCAACATGCCGTACTGCCACACGGCCTCGTCGGCGAAGTCCTCCTCCACGTTGGCAAACCCGGTGACCGTCTTGCCCCTCACGAGCGGCGTGCCGTCTGCCAGGCGGGCGTAGCGCAGGATGGCCGTCCCGTGGCACAGCGCAGCAGCCACCTTGCCGCCTTCATAGAAGCGCGAAAAGACGTCATGCAACGCCGTGGCGCGCTCGAAGGTGAACATCGGCGCCTGTCCGCCGGCTACCACGATGGCGTCGAAGTCGTCGACGCCAAGGGCGGACACCGGCGTCGTCTCCTCGACCAGCGCGGCAAGCGACGGCGTGGCGATGAATCCCATGCTGATCAGGTCCGACGCGGAGTAGCCACTGGGGTCGCGCGGGTCGCTCATGGCGTCGGCCACGCAACGGCCACCATCGGGAC
>CAZVDJ010000159.1:0-8040 GCA_964626245.1 uncultured Gemmatimonadaceae bacterium | reverse complement strand
GTCGCGCTTCCCCGCCAGGGCCGGGATCCAGAACGAGTGCAGGACGTCGGCCGTGCGGAGCGCGAAGTTCACCGGCCGCCCGTGCGGGAGGTACAGTTCGTTGGCCGTCGTCACCCCGTACTCCGGGTAGCGGAACTCCCACCACCACTGGTGGCCGATCACCTCCACCTGGAGCGCATTGGCCGGCGCCGGCGCCTGGTTGCGGAAGATGGTGCGCACCGTGGGGACGGCGATGAAGACGAGGATCAGCGCCGGCGCCAGCGTCCAGGTGATCTCCATCAGCGTGTTGCCGTGCACGTGACGGGGTTCGGGTCCCCCCGGCCGACGACGGTACTTGATGATCGTGAAGAGGAGGATCGCCTCCACGATCACGAAGACGATGGTCCCCCAGAACATCATGGTGTTCCAGAGGGCCGTGACGTCGCGGTTGTTTTCCGTCGTGGGGAGGAACGTCGAGTTGGGGTACTGGCCGTCGGAGCAGGCCGCGAGCACCACAAGGGCCGCCGCGGCCGCCACCGCAGCGACTCCCCGACGCGATCGGAGATACCGGAGCATTCTGAGGGAAATGTGGGACGGAAACAGGACGACCCTACCCGGATGGGTGGGTCGCTGGGTTCGGCAAAACTACCGGCCGGGCAAGGGCGTCGCAAGAAGCGCCGCCGAGGCGGGAGTAGTTATCCCACAACGAGTTAACGTGTTCTCGCCATTCGACCGGGCACGGCGCGGAACACCCCGAATCTCCGGAGCTACCGTTCCGGTATTTCGGACCCGTCGATGGCGTGCTTCTCCTTCACCTTGTTCGCCGCGATCTCGAGCTGTGCGCGGATCTGTGCCACCCCCTCGCGCAACGCCCGGACCTTCATCTGCTCGCTCCCGCCGCGTGAGGCGGCAAGTGCGAAGGCGGTCACGACGTCGGCAATGACCCCAAACTGCGGCTTGAGGAGCCCGCCCAGCGGCGTGGCCGCCCGCATCAGCTGCTGGCGAAAGCCCCCGGTCTCCCCCAGCGACTTCACCGCCATCGCATAGCGCTCCACGATGGCGTGCAGGCGCTGCAGCTGCAGCAGCGCCTCGTCGAGCGTGGCGAGCTTGGTCTGCCCGGCGCCATCCAGCTGGCTGGCCACGCCGCCGTCCCGTCGCGCGCTAGCTGCCGCCGACCATGGCGGCCGGGTTCAGCACCTCGTCCATCTTCTCGCGCGTCATGAGCCCGCGTGCCTGCACGATCTCGTACACGCCGCGCCCGCTCTCCAGCGCCTCCTTCGCGATCTCCGTGGCCACCTGGTAGCCCAGCACGGGGACGAGCGCCGTCACGATCCCGATCGACTCCTCCACGAAGCGCTTCATGCGGTCGGGGTTGGCGGTGATCCCCTGCACGCAGCGCGTCCGCAGCACGTCGCAGGCGTTGCGCAGCGAGTCGATCCCGCGCAGCAGCCGGTAGGCGATCACCGGCTCGAACGCATTGAGTTGCAGCTGGCCAGCCTCGGCGGCCATCGTCACCGTCACGTCGCCGCCGATGATCTCGAAGCAGACCTGGTTCACCACCTCGGGGATGACCGGGTTCACCTTGCCCGGCATGATCGACGACCCGGGCTGCATGGGGGGGAGGTTGATCTCGCCGAGCCCGGTGCGCGGGCCCGAGCTCAGCAGCCGCAGGTCGTTGCAGATCTTGGAGAGCTTGGTGGCGCACCGCTTGAGCACGCCCGACAGCTGCACAAAGGCGCCGGTGTCGGAGGTCGCCTCCACCAGGTCGGGGGCGGTGATCAGCTCCAGCCCCGTCACCTCCGACAGGTGGCGGCGCACCATCTCGGTGTAGCCGGCCGGGGCGGTGATCCCCGTCCCGATGGCCGTCGCCCCCATGCTGATCTCGCGGATGAGCGACAGCGACTCGCCCAGGCGATCCACGTCCTCGAGCATGGTGTGCCCAAAGGCGGAGAACTCCTGCCCCAGCGTCATGGGCACGGCGTCCTGCAGCTGCGTGCGCCCCATCTTGAGGAACGGCGCGAACTCCTCGCCCTTGGCCTTGAAGGCGAGCGCCAGCTCCCGCATCGCCCCGCGCAGCGCCTCGATCTCCGTGTGCAGCGCCAGGCGCACCGCGGTCGGATAGACGTCGTTGGTGGACTGCGAGAGATTCACGTGCGAGTTGGGGTGCAGCCGTTCGTAGTCGCCGCGCTTGGCCCCCAGCAGCTCGAGGGCGCGGTTCGCGATCACCTCGTTCGCGTTCATGTTGGTCGACGTCCCCGCGCCCCCCTGGATCACGTCCACCAGGAAGTGCTCGTGGTGACGCCCGTGCCTCACCTCCGCCGCCGCCTTCACGATCGCGTCGCAACGCTCGGTATCCAGCAGCCCCAGCTCGTGGTTGGCCTTCGCCGCCGCCTCCTTCACCGCCGCCAGCGCGACGAGCAGGGCGGGGAACTCGCGGATCACCACGCCGGTGATGGGGAAGTTCTCCATCGCCCGCAGCGTCTGGATGCCGTAGAGCGCGTCGTACGGCACCTCGCGCTCGCCCAGCAGGTCCTTCTCCAGCCGCGCGTCCGAGCCGGCGAAGCCCAGGCGCCGTCCGCGTCCGACGATCGTGGCGTCGGTCGCCGCCAGCCGACGCGAGATGGCGCGTGCCGCACGCCCCACCAGCGCGGCGTACAGCGCGGGGTGCTCCTTCACGATCACCTGGATGGCGTCGCGCCGCAGCACGTACGCCACCGTGGGCTCCAGCGTGTGCCCGCTGGTGCCGTGCGGGCTGTCGTCCAGCAGGATGCCCTCACCCACCGCCTCCCCCGCCCCAAGCGTGGAAAGCCGGGTGTGTCGCCCGCCCTCCAGCTTCTCGATCATCACGCTGCCGCTCACCAGGAAGGCCATCATCGCGCGCGGCGCCCCCTCGGTGAAGAGGGCATGGTTGGACGCGTACTCCTCGCGCGTGACCTGCTGGGACAGCTGGTGCAGGGCGGTATCGGTCAGCCCTTCCAGGTACGAGATCCCGCGGAGCTGCTCGCGAACGGTCGATCGGGTCATGAGTCGGGTCGGGCGTAGGTCGGGCGCGCTCGGCCGGCGCCTAACGCCCGGCCGCCGCCGGTCAGGTGGGTGTCACGGCGCTGCGGTCGCGCAGGCGCGCCGAGGCGGGGGCGTCGTACTCGCCGCGCGGCACTGAGAGCGAGCGCTGGTGCTGGCCAATGCGGTCCACCTCCGATGCAATGGCGTCGATCGCCTGCTCGATGCGGTCGATGCGGATGTCCGGGGCGGTGACCGGGGGAGCGCCGAGGTTCCGCTCGATCAGCCGCTCGAACGGCCGCTCGGCGGAACGTTCAGCCGCGCGGGCCGGGATCCAGCCGTTGGCGCGCCAGCTGCGCGCCAACGGCGCATCCGCCGGGATCAGCGCGGCATGTCCGCAGGTGGGGCAGACGGTGCGCCGCATGGTGTAACGCCAGATCGAGTAGATGACGCCGGGAACGACGAACGGGACGGCGAGCGCGAGCGCCACCCACGGGCTGCCGGGAGGGACCTTGAGCGGGGCGCTGGTCTCGGCGCCGCACTGGGTGCAAAGGAGGTGGTGCGAAGGCATGGAATGTCCTGCGAGGAGTGCGAGGGGTGAAGTGTCGCCCGGCGGCGCGCTGGCGTCTACCCTTTTCCCCACCCCCAAGGACGACGCGGGGTGCCACATGGGCACCCCGCGTCCGCTCCTCCTCCTCGCGCACGACCGCAGCCCGAGACCTACTGCAGGACCTTGGGCTGCGTGGTGAAGCGCGCGATCCAGTCGAATTCCCGCTTCATCTTGTCGATCTGGTGGTAGTACTCGCCCAGGCCATGCCCCTCACGCGGATAGAAGACGAGCTCCACCGTCTTCCCCCGGTCCTTGAGGTGACGGAAGTACTCCATCGGCTGCCCGATCGGGACGCGCTCGTCGTTCCCGCCGTGCAGCATCAGGAGCGGCGTGGTGACCTTGTCGGCGTACTGGACCGCCGAGCGTGAGCGATAGAACTGCAGCGACTTGTTGGAGAGCGAGCCGTCGAGCACCGGCATCCCGTCGTAGAAGGTGCCGATGTAGCCCGGGATGTCGGTGGTGCCGTACATGCTCTCCATGTTCACGAGCCCGGCGCCCATCATCGCCGCCTTGAAGCGTCCCGTCTGCGACACCACCCATCCGGTCATGTAGCCGCCGTAGCTCCACCCGGTGATCGCCAGGCGCTCCGGGTCGGCGATGCCACGCTTCACCAGGTCATCCACCCCCGACATGATGTCGCGGTAGTCACCGCCGCCCCAGTCCTTGAGGTTGCCGCGCATGAACTTCTCGCCGTAGCCGGTGGAGCCGCGCGGGTTGGGGAAGAGCACGGCCCAGCCGCGCCCGGCCCAGTAGTGCCCGGGGTTTCCCCAGTTGGCGCGGAATCCGTTCATGTGCGCGCCGGTGGGGCCGCCGTGCACGTCCACCAGGAGCGGCACCTTGTCCCCCGCCTTGTAGCCGACGGGCTTGAGCAGGATCCCCTCCACCGACCACCCGTCCGGGCTCTTCCACGTCACCACCTCGGCCTCGCCTAACGCCACGCCCGCCAGCTGCGGGTTGGTGCTCGTCAGGCGGCGTGGCGACCCGAAGGTGGCGTCCGTCGCGTAGACCTCGGCGGGCGAGGCGGCTGACTCCATCGCGAACGCCACCGTGCGCCCGTCGGTGGAGTACGACGGCTGCCGCACCATGAGCTGCCGGGTGAGTGGCGTGACCGTCCCCGCCGCCACGTCGAAGGCGAAGACCGACGAGTACGCGCGATCCTGCGACGTGAAGTGGATCGTGCGGCCGTCCGGCGTCCAGCGAAGCGCCCCCAACGAGTTGTCGAAGACCTTCGACGTCACCTCGCGGGCCGTGCGCGCCGCCACGTCGTACAGCACCAGGTTGGTGTTGGTCAGCGAGCGCGGCGGGATCCCGTCGGCGTTCCCCTTCCACTGCGACGTGATGGCGCCCAGCGCGAGCGTGCGTCCATCGGGCGACCAGACCGGCGTCCCCTGCACCAGCATCCCGGCCGGCGCGGCGACCGTCTCCTTCGCCCCGCCGGCCACGGTCACGATGAACGCCTCGCGGCGCTCATCCCGGATGAGCGGCGTTGGCGACGTGAGGATTGCGAGGCGCGTGCCGTCGGGCGACCAGGTGGGAGCGCCGCGCACGGTGAAGTCGCCGCTGGTGACCTTGGTGGCCTTCTTCGTCGCCACGTCGATGACCCACACGTGCGTCAGCCGCAGGTCGCCCTCGAAGGTCTTGGGGTCGTCGCGGCGGCGCAGCTTCGCCTCGGTGTCGCGGGTGAGCGAGTCGGTGGTGAGGTAGGCGATGCGCGAGCCGTCGGGCGACCAGGTGTAGCCTGCCACGCCGTCACGCGCCGTCGTCAGCTGCCACGCCTCGCCGCCGGCGGCGGGGAGGATCCACAATTGCGGCCGCGGGCCGTCCTCGCCGGTCGCCGTGCCACGCGCCGCCACGAAGGAGATGCGGCTGCCGTCCGGCGACCACTGCGGAGCCGACTCCCCGCGCTCCCCAAAGGTGAGCTGCCGCTGGTCGCCGCCGGTCGCCGACACCAGCCACAGGTGCGAGCGCATGTCGTGCCGGTCACCCTTGCTGGTGTCGCGCGCCGCGGGATGCTCCCATGCGCTCACGGTGTACACGATGCGCGTGCCGTCGGGCGACAGCGCCACCGTGCCCACGTTGCGCAGCTCCATGACGTCGTCGAGTGTCATCGGGCGCCCTTGCGCCCCGGCGCGGGGTGCAGCGAGCGCAATCGCGGCCGCCAGCAGCGGCAGGGCCACGACGGCGGAACGGATTCGTGCGGAAGGAAGTCGCATGGGTGGGTCGGCAGGAGGTGCGGGGTGACAATGTCGACGTCATCCTACGCGCGCCCCGCGCGGACCGCTACACGCGGCCGGACGCGGCGTGCTCTCGCCGAGGCGGTGCCGTGCGCGAGCCTGCGGCGCTCGGCACCCCTCCACGCGTCCCGCCGCGCCATCGGACCGCCAGGAGGGCTCGTGAGCGGCCTTCGCCGGGCGTAGAATCCTCGCGTCCCATCCCGTCGCACGCTGCGGCGCCCCGTCGTTGCCGCGTCGCGCCCGACACTCGCGCCGCTCACCCACACGCCGTCCATTGCCATGTCCGTCACGCGTCGTGACTTCCTGACGTCCAGCGCCACCGCCGCGGCCGCGCTCGCCCTCCCCGCCGCGCGCGCCGAGTCGCAACCCACGTACGGCGCTCCCGCGGTGGCCGCGACGGCGGGGGGACGCGTGGCGCGCCCGGTGATCGTCGCCAGCGCCAACGGCCTGCGCGGGGTGAAGGTGGCCTACGACCAGATCGCCAGCGGCACCGACACGCTCGACGCGGTGATTGCCGGGGTGAACATCCAGGAACTCGATCCCGACGACCAGTCGGTGGGACTGGGAGGGCTCCCGAACGAGGAAGGAGTCGTGCAGCTGGACGCTTCGTGCATGCACGGCCCCACGCGGCGCGCGGGCGCCGTGGCCTGCCTGGAGGACATCGCCACCCCCTCGCTCGTGGCCAAGGCGGTGATGGACTACACCGACCACATCCTCCTGGTCGGCGACGACGCGAAGCGCTTTGCCGTGCGCATGGGCTTTCGCACGCAGACGCTCCTCACCGAGAAGTCGCGGCAGGACTGGCTCCGATGGAAGTCGCGCCTCAACCGCAGCGACGCCTGGCTCGACCACGATGACGACGTGCGCATCAAGTTCACCACCGGCACCATCAACATGAACGCCGTGAACGCCGCCGGGGATCTCTCCTCGGTCACCACGACGAGCGGGATGGCGTGGAAGGTCCCAGGGCGCGTTGGCGACTCACCGATCATCGGGGCCGGGCAGTACTGCGACAACACCGTGGGAGCGGCCGGCTCCACCGGGCGCGGCGAGGCGAACATCAAGGTGTGCGGTGCCTTCCTGGCGGTGGAGCTCATGCGAAACGGGGCGTCGCCGGAGCAGGCGCTCCTCACCGTGATCCAGCGCGTGATCGCCATGACCGAGCAGCGCCTGGTGGATGAGCGCGGCCGCCCGCGATACGACCTGACCTTCTACGCCGTGACCAAGGATGGCCGCCATGCCGGCGCGGCCGCGTACGAGGGCTTCCAGTATGCCGTCTGCGACGATCGCGGACCGCGGCTCGAGAGCTGCGCCTACCTGTATCGCTCCAGCGAGCGGCCGCGGTAGGTTGCGGGCGGCCGGCGCGTCGGACGCTGCGTTGCGTTAGGCCGGGTCAGGCCGCGGCCGACTCCTGCTCCGGCGCCCGGCCGGGGGGAGCATCCGTCGCCGCGACATCGACGGTCGGCTGCGCGGCCGTGGCGGCCACCTTCTGCGCCGCCCGCGCCATCGTCGCGGCCTGCGCGGCCGCGTCCTGCGTGCGGGCGAACTGCGCGCCAGCCGCCAGCTGCGCCTCCCGAAGCGCCGCCGCCGTCGCGTCCCTCGACTGGACCAGCTGCTCCAGTCGCTCCGCCAGCGCGTCGATCAGCGGCCCGGCCGTCGACAGGTCCACGGCGGTCCCGTCACTCGTCAGCGCTTCGGGGGTCGGCTCGGTACCCCGAAGCAGCGCCGCGACCCCCTCCAGCCGCGAGAGGGCCTGGGCGAGCGCGCCTTCACCCTCGGCAGCGCCGTGCCGCGAGCGCTCGGCACGCGCGAGCATGTCCTGCACCAGCGCCTCCGTGCGCTCGGCGGCCTCGGTCGAACTCTTCGCGAGCCGGCGCACCTCCCCGGCCACGACCGCAAAGCCGCTCCCCTGCTCGCCAAAGCGCGCTGCCTCCATCGCGGCGTTGAGTGCCAGGAGCTTGGACTGTCGCGCCATCTTGCGAACGAGCGTGGCGAACTCGCGCACCTCGTCGGCCGAGCGCGCCATCGCGTCCAGGTCGCCTAACGCGGCATGCAACGCCGCCGCCACGCCTTGCACCTCACCGGCCGACGCCTGCACGTCGTCGCTGGCGCCCCGCCGTTCCTCCGCGGTGCGCACCGACCGCTCGGCGAGGGCGCGACGCGCCTGCAGTAGGGCGCGGCCTGCCGAGCGCACGCGTCCCGCGTCGGCGTGCGCCT
>CAZVDJ010000158.1:0-8044 GCA_964626245.1 uncultured Gemmatimonadaceae bacterium | reverse complement strand
CAGGACGGCCTGGTCCACGTGAGCCAGCTCGCCGACCGCTACATCAAGGACCCAAACGACGTGGTGAAGGTGGGGCAGCGCGTGCAGGTGACGGTGCAGTCGGTGGACCTGGCGCGCGGACGCATCGCGCTCACCATGCGCAAGGACGGGCGGGGGGCGCCGGCCGCTGAGCGCGCTTCACGCGACCGCGCGTCACGCGACCACTCGTCACGCGACCACGCGTCACGCGACCGCAAGGCGAACGACCGCGCCTCGGGGAGACCAGCGTCGGGCGATCACCCCGGGGCTGCGCCGTCCCGCCCGGCGCAGCCGAAGCCGGCGACCATTCCAGGGAAGGGCTACGTCGCCCCCAACGGCATGCGGTTCAAGTAGCGGTCATCTCACACATAGGCGACGGCTCCTGGCAGGCGCGGGGCGCCGCGGCACCGGCGACTATTGGTGAGATGGCTTGTCGTGCGGGGCCGGTCGCGTCGGGCGTTGACGGACGCCGCCACCGGGATCAGACTCCCTGCGAGATCCCACAGCCGGAGTCCCGCGTGCACCTCTCGTTGCCTACTCGTTCGCTGCTCATCGTTGCGGCATCGGTCCTCGCGTCATCTGCGTCGCCGGCGCAGAACGCACGCGTGCGCATCGGGATCATCGGACACCCGGGTCCGGTGGCGGTCGATTCGCTCGCCAGCATCGTCCCGATCGCAGCGCCGGCCGGGGCAACATTCGCCGCGGTCTCGCGCGTCTTCTCCGAGGAGCTGCGCGTCCCCGTCGACTCGCGCGATTCGCTGCGCGGCGTGGTGGGGGTATCGAGCGTCGCGCGCATGCGGACCTTTGCCAATGCGCGCATCTCCAAGTGGCTCAACTGCGGCACTGGGATCACGGGGCTCAACGCGGACAACTGGCGCGTCTTCATCACCGCCTTCGCCTTCGTCGACCGGGCCGACTCGGCGAACACCACGTTGCGGCTGGCGATTGTCGGCGGCGCGCGCGACGTGGCCGGCTCCTCGACGGAGCCGGTGGCCTGCGGCAGCACCGGCAACTTCGAGAGCCTGGTGGCCGAGCGCGTGAAGGCGAACCTGGGGCTGCCGGCGCGCTAGGGCGCCTGCCCCTCGCGCATCCGGTTGAGCGCCGCGGCCAGGTCGGGTTCGAAGCCGCTCCCGATCACGGTGCCGCCCACGGAGGTGATCACCTGCTCGGCGTGCGTCAGGTCCTCCTCACGCACCAGCGCCACCAGCATCGACGTCCCGGCCTCGATGCCGCTGCCAAGCTGCCGCAGCAGGTCATCGGGAAAGCCGGCATCGATGAAGTACGCGGCGAGCCCGCCGGCCAGCGCCCCCATGATCGGCCCGATGCCCGGCAGGATGATGGCCGCCACCGCCCCCACCGCCGCACTCTTGCCGATCCCCCAATCCTGCGTTTCGCTGAAGCGGACGTCGCCACCCACCTCACGCTCGATGACGGCGGCGTTGCCTAACCGCGCTCCCGCACCCTTCAACTGATCGAGCCCCAGCTTGGCTCCGCCAGCCGATGCGAAGCGGGCGATGACGATCTTGCGGCCAGTGGGGGGCGTGGAGGACGTCGGAGGAACGGTCATGGCAAGGACGTTGTGAAGGTCGGAGGAGAGGCACCCGGCCGGGGCGGACGGAACGCTCGCCAGATATCGCACCTCCCTCGTGCCGTGGCAACTCCCGCTTCTCGTACGTTCCGTCATCGCAATCGCCTACGTAACGTTCTCGTCTCCGAGCCCCCCAGCCGCCATGACACCGCCGCCCTCCCCCCGCCGCACCATCGGCCGCCTCGCCTGCAGCTGCGCCCTCGTTGGCATGCTCCCGCTCGCCATCGCCGGCGCGCAGCCGCGCTGGCAGGAGATCGGGAAGACGCGCACCGGCAACCCGGTCTACGTCGACCAGCGCTCGGTGAAGAAGGGAGCGGATGGGATCACCAACGCGACCATTCGCGTGGTCTACACCACGCCCGTCAAGACGCCCAAGGGGAACCTCACCGCGTCGCGCGCCGTGGCGATGTTCGATTGCAGCAAGATGACGTTTGCCACGAAGGAGAACGCCACCTTCATCGACGAGAGGTCGAACAACGTCTTCCAGCGCACCGTGAACAAGCAGCCCGGCTTTGGCCCAGCGATCTCCGGCAACTTTGCCGACGTGGCACTGCAGCACCTGTGCAGGAAGTGACGCGTCGCGCCACCGGCGGCGCTGCCCAGCCACCGGTACCGCGCGGTCAGGCCGTCCTTCGCACCTCCACCGCGGCGCCCACCGCCGCAGCGCCGGCGACGCCAGTGCCCACGCCGCCGTAGCGCCCCAGGTACTGCCGGCGGATGTCCGCCACGTGCAACGCCACCCCGCGTGGCTCCACGCGCCGGAAGAGCGGGGCGTACCACTCCCACTTCGCCACGATGGTGCGCGCCCGCAAGCTCATCGTGCGATCGCGATGCTCGCGCACCATGCACAGGACCAGCGCCCGGTCCTCCGCGTCGATGTCGCCCAGCATCGCCATGTCGTGATTCACGCGGCCCGCCAGGTCGCCGGGCTCGTCCAGCACGTACGCCACGCCGTTGCTCATTCCCGCGGCGAAGTTGCGCCCGGTACGCCCCAGGACCACCACGATGCCGCCCGTCATGTACTCGCAGCAGTGGTTGCCCGCGCCCTCGATCACGGCCGTCGCCCCCGAATTGCGCACGGCAAACCGATCGCCGGCCTGCCCAGCCGCGAAGAGCCGCCCCGCCGTGGCCCCGTACAACGCCGTGTTCCCGAGGATCAGCTGCTCGTGGCCCTCGCGGGCGTATCGCGCCTCTCGGAATGGACGGATCGTGATCTCGCCACCGCTGAGCCCCTTCCCCACGTAGTCGTTCGCCTCGCCTTCCAGGTCCAGGTGCATCCCGTGCACCGCGAAGGCGCCGAAGCTCTGCCCCGCGCTTCCACTGAAGCGCAGGTGCATCGTCTCCGACGGGAGCCCCGCATCGCCATGACGTTCGGCGATCGTCCCGGCCAGGCGCGCCCCCACCGTGAGGTGGTGGTTGCGGATGGCGTAGTGCCCGGAGAACGGGAGCCCCAGTTCCATGAACGGTTCCGCGTCGCGCAGCACCTGCTCATCCAGCGGGGGCGCGATCGGTCGCACGTTGCGCGCAACGGTGCGCACGCGAGGCTCATCGGCACGCTCGGCGCGCGCCAGCAGGAGCGACAGGTCGAGCAGCGCGGCGCGCGGCCGGTCGGGCCGCTCCTCGCGAGCCAGCAGCTCCGTGCGTCCAACGATTTCCTGCAGCGAACGGGCACCGAGTGCGGCCAGCAGCTCGCGCACCTCCTCGGCCACGTGCGTGAAGTAGGCCACCACCTGCTCGGGCGTGCCGCGGAACCTCGCGCGCAGGTCGTCGCGTTGCGTGGCGATGCCGGTGGGGCAGCTGTTGGCGTGGCACTGCCTGGCCATGGCACACCCCATCGCCACCAGCGGCGCCGTCCCGAAACCGAACGACTCGGCGCCGAGCAGCGCGGCCACCACCACGTCGCGCCCCGTCTTGAAGCCGCCGTCCACGCGCACCTCGATGCGATGACGCAGGCCGTTGTGCACCAGCACCTGCTGCGCCTCCGCCAGCCCCAACTCCCACGGCGACCCCGCGTGCTTGATGGACGACAGCGGCGACGCCCCCGTTCCGCCATTGTGGCCGGCAATCAGCACGTAGTCGGCAAAGGCCTTGGCCACGCCGGCGGCCACCGTTCCCACGCCGGCCTCGGCCACCAGCTTCACGCCGATGCGGGCACGCGGATTCACCGTCTTGAGGTCGTGGACCAGCTGCGCGAGGTCCTCGATGGAGTAGATGTCGTGGTGCGGTGGCGGCGAGATGAGCGACACGCCCGGCACCGCATGCCGCAGCCGGGCGATGAGCTCCGTCACCTTGTGCGCGGGGAGCTGACCTCCCTCTCCCGGCTTGGCCCCCTGCACGATCTTGATCTCCAGCTCCTCGGCGCGCACCAGGTACTCCGTGGTCACGCCAAAACGCCCCGAGGCGACCTGCTTGATGCGGTTGTCGGCGCGGTCGCCGTTGGCGAGGGGGCGATAGTGCCGCGGATCCTCGCCCCCCTCTCCCGAGTTGGAGCGAGCGCCCATCCGGTTCATCGCGATCGAGATGACGGCATGCGCCTCGGGCGACAGTGCACCCAGCGACATCGCCGACGACACGAAGCGCTGCCGGATGGTCTCGGCCGGCTCCACTTCGTCCAGTGGAACCGGCGCCCCTGTCACCAGGCGCAGCAGGTCGCGCGGACCGGCGGCGCGCCGCGCGCCGTTGCGGCTGACGAAGTCGCGGTACGCCGTTCGGTGCGCGTCCGCGTCCACCGTCGCCGGGTCCGACGATGAGGCGCGGGCACTGCCGGTGGCGCGCTGCAACGCCACGACGAGGTTGGGCGCCCACCCGTGATCCTCACCGTCCTTGCGAAAGCGCACCCGGCCGTGGTCCGGCAGCGCGTGCGGCGAGGCGCCCACCACCGGCCACGCGGCGGCGTGCCGTGCCAACACGTCGTCGGCCAACTCGCGAAAGCCAACTCCCCCCAGCGGCGATGCCGTTCCGGCAAAGCAGCGATCGATCACCTCGGCGCCCAGCCCCAGCGCCTCGAACTGCTGTCCTCCGCAGTACGACGACAGCGTCGCGATCCCCGACTTGGCGAGGATCTTGAGCAACCCCTTCTCCAGCGCATAGCGAAGGTGCGCCAGGGCGTCGCCCGGCAGCGGACGCTCGACCGCTTCCTGGTCGCGCCGCCCGTGGTCCGGGGCCTCGGCGAACATCGCCGCCACCGTCTCCATGGCCAGCCACGGGTGCACCGCCTCGGCGCCGTACCCCACCAGCGCCGCCACGTGATGAGGATCGAAGGCGTCGCCGCTCTCGGCGACGAGTCCCACGCCGGCGCGCAGCCCGCGCGCCACCACGTGCTGGCGCACGGCGCCAACGGCCAGGAGCATGGGGACCGGGACGCGCGCCGCCGAGGCACCGCGGTCGCTGAGTATCACGATGCGGGCGCCCCGGCGCACGAGCAGCTCGGCCTCGCGCGCCAGCGCGCCTAACGCCACCTCCAGACCCGACGGACCGGCAGCGACGGGGAAGGTGGCGTCGAGGGTGCGCACGTCGAAGAGCGCCAGCTCGCGCAGGGCGCGCATCTCGTCCGGAAGCAGGACGGGGTGCTCCACACGCAGCATGCGCGCGTGCGACGGCCGTTCCTCCAGAGGCGAGCCGCGGCGCCCCAGGTGCATGCGCAGCGACATGACCTGCGTTTCACGCAGCGAATCGATGGGCGGATTGGTGACCTGGGCAAAGCGCTGCCGGAGGAACGCGTAGACCCCGGGCGCCATGGTGGCGAGCGGTGCGATGGGCGTGTCGTCCCCCATGCTCCAGACCGCGTCTCCCCCCGTCGCGCCCATGGGTTCCAGCACCAGGCGCACGTCCTCGAAGCCGTAGCCAAAGGCCGTCTGCGCCGGAACGAGCGCCGCGCTCGACGAGACGAGCGGCTCGGCACCCGCGCTTGGCGGAAGGGTGGCCATGTAGCGCACCACCCACTTCGCGTACGGCTTGCGCGTCGCCACCTCCCGCTTGGCCTCGCTGCTTCGCAGGATCGCGCCCCGCTGTGTGTCGACCAGGAAGGTCTCGCCGGCGCCCAGCTTCCCCGTTTCGATGACTTCGCGTGGATCGAAGTCGACGAGTCCCACCTCCGAGCCCAGCACCACCATCCCGTCCGCGCGAATCTTGTAGCGGCACGGCCGAAGCCCGTTGCGGTCCACGGCGGCCGCCACCGTCACGCCGTCGCTGAACGCGAGCGCGGCCGGGCCATCCCATGGCTCCATCACGCACTGGTGGTACTCGTAGAACGCCTTGACGTCGGGCTCCATGTCCGGATAGCGCTCCCACGCCTCGGGGACGAGCATCATCGCCGCGTGCACCGGCGAGCGCCCCGCGCGGACGAGCAGCTCGAGCGCGTTGTCCAGGCTGGTGGAGTCCGACCCCCTGGCGTCGATCACGTCACGCACGCGGCTTCCCTTGTCGCCAAATGCCGGCGTGGTGAGCAACGGCTGGCGCATGGCCATGCCGTGGCGGTTTCCCCAAAGCGTGTTGATCTCCCCGTTGTGGGCCAGGAGCCGGAACGGTTGGGTGAGCTCCCAGCTGGGCGAGGTGTTGGTGGCGTAGCGCTCGTGGAAGACGGCGATCGCGGTCTCGAACTCGGGATAGCGGAAGTCGGTGTAGAAGCGCGGCAGCTGCGTGCCGGTGAGCATCGCCTTGTAGACGATGGTGCGCGACGAGAGCGAGCAGCAGTAGAGCGGGCGCACCCCTTCACGCTCGGCGCGCCCCTCGATCTCGCGGCGCGCGAGGTACAGGGCGCGTTCCCACGCCGCCGGGTCGTCCACGCCCGGGGGCATTCCCACCAGCAGTTGCGCAATGCGGGGCATGGACCGTCGCGCGGTGCTGCCTAACGCCTCGGGATCCACCGGCACGTCGCGCCATCCCAGTCGCGGGATCCCATCGGCCGCCAGCACCTGCTCGATGAGCGCCACGGCGCGCTGGTGGGCCGACAGCTCCACGGGGAGGAAGAACATCCCCACGCCGAAGGGTGCGCCCGGCGACAACGCCCCGCCCCATCGCTCGGCATCGCGGCGAAAGAGGCGATGTGGCACCTGCGTCAGGAGCCCGGCGCCATCACCCGAGCGATCGGTCGACGAGGCACCACGGTGCGCCACGCGCGACACCGCCTCGAGCGCCAGCCGCGTCACCTCGTGGCTGCGCGCCCCCGTGCGCGCGGCGATGAAGCCCACGCCGCACGCGTCGCGCGGACGCCAGGGACCGTCCGGCGCCTCGTCCAGCGGGTTGCCGCGGCGGGCGTGTCGCGCGTCGGCTCGCAACGCGCCTTGTGCCGCGTTGCCGTCGGCGCCTGCGGCGCGTGCAGCGGTGGGCGCGGTCGTGCGGGAGTCTGCCGAGCGGATACGCTGCCCGTGGTCGGCCATGAGGGCTCCGGTGCGGGGAGGTCCCCCCCGGGAGAGTGAGGGACGCAAAAAAGGCCCGCTCGGTCGCGAGCGGGCCCTGGTGACATCGCCGAAGTACTACTTATGCATGCGCGTCAGCCGGCCCACTCGTCGCCGTACCTTGGCAAGGAGGGTATTCTGGGCGCGATTGAGGAAGGACTGCCGGCGGCGCATGTCGCATAATCATGCGCCTGGCCGATTCCGTCAAGAGCGAATGCGAGGCGGCGCTAGCCGCGTAGCGCGCCGATGAGGATGATCGCGCCCATCGCGCAGCCGAGCCCGGTCTTGGCGGCCGCGGCCACCACGCGCCCGACGAGGGCCCCCCACGCCACGCGCGTTGCACTCTCCCTCGTTGCCTCGCGACGGGTGAGCTCGAAGACGAGGGCGCCGACGAAGGCGCCGGCAAAGGCGCCGATCACGCTGCCGATGACCGGGATCGGGATGCCCACCATCGCGCCCACGAGCCCGCCGATGATGGCGCCCCACCCCGCGCGCGCCGAGCCGCCGTAGCGCGCTGCATAACGAGAGGCGAGGGTGAACTCCAGCAGCTCGGCCAGCACGGCCAGCGCCGCCGCCAGGCCTAACGCGAGCAAGCCGATGGAGGCCCCGGGGGCGAGCCAGTCGTACAGCATCCCTGCCGCCAGCATCAGCCAGAGTCCGGGAAGCCCCAGCGGAACCAGGAGGAGCGAACCGACGAGGGCGAGCGCGAGGAGCAGGATGGCCATGGGCGCATGATCGGTGAGAAGCACGACGGCGCGGGGAGAGACGTCGCACGAGAAGTCCACCACCGCGCCGTTCCCTACGTGCCCGCGACCGGTCCGGATTCGGCTCCCCGGCCAGCGCCGCGCCCTGCTCGCTCGCCCGGCTCGCTCGCTAGTGCGCCAGCGCCACGCTCGCCTCGCGCAGCAGCTCCTCCACCTGGCGCGCCTCGTCGGGCGAGGCGTCGAGCAAGGGCAGCCGGACCGGTCCCCCGTGAAGCCCCACGCGCTGCATCGCCACCTTCACCGCGGGAATCCCCAGCCGTCCGACGATCTCCAGCGCC
>CAZVDJ010000157.1:0-8054 GCA_964626245.1 uncultured Gemmatimonadaceae bacterium | reverse complement strand
GGGGAGGCGCACGTGGCCGCGTGTCTCAAGCAGGAACCGACAACGGTGACGTGGGAGGCGCAGCAGCAGGCGGGGGCCACGCACCCGCCGCAACGCTACCTCCCGCTGGCCGCCATCGACGCCCGCGGGCATTCCTGACCCACCTCCTCGCCCCCCACCTCATGGCTCCCTCTCCCGCCGCCGAGGCGATGCCGTCGTCGCTCGCTGACGACCCCGTACGCCAGCGACTCACCAGCGACCGCTCGTTCTTCGGCCACCCGGGTGGGCTGGCCACGCTCTTCGCCACCGAGATGTGGGAGCGCTTCTCGTACTACGGGATCCGCCCGCTCCTCGTCCTCTTCATGACCGCGGCCCTCGCCGACGGGGGCTTCGGCTTCGAGCGCGCGCAGGCATCGGCGATCGTCGGGATCTATGCCGCCAGCGTCTACCTGGCCTCGCTTCCCGGCGGGTGGGTCGCCGACCGATGGCTCGGGCTGCAACGCTCCATTTGGTACGGCGGCATCTTCATCGCCCTCGGGCACCTCTCCATCGCGCTCTCCGCCGTCTTCGCCCAGAGCGCCTTCTTCCTCGGGCTCGTCCTCATCGTCGTGGGCACCGGGCTGCTCAAGCCCAACATCTCGGCGCTCGTCGGCGACCTCTATCCGGAGGGGGGCGCGCGCCGCGACGCCGGCTTCTCGATCTTCTACATGGGGATCAACACCGGCGCCTTCATCGCCCCGCTCATCACGGGCGTCCTGGGCGAGCGCGTCGGATGGCATTGGGGCTTTGGCGCGGCGGGCGTGGGGATGGTGATCGGCGTGCTCACGTACCGGGCGCGCATCGCGCGTACCCTCGGGCCGCTGGGCTACGCCCCGTCCGCCGACGTGCAGGAGCAACAGCGCGTGAAGCGGTGGGCGCTCGGACTGCTCGCCGCCGCCTTCGCGGTCGTGGCCCTCGCCATGGCCGGCGTGATCACCATCAATCCGGTGGCCGTCGCCGAGCGCATGAGCGTGACGATGGCGACGCTGGGGCTCCTCTACTTCGGCTATCTCTTCCTCTTCGCCGGCCTCACGAGCGACGAGAAGAAGCGCATGGCGGTGATCTTCGCGCTCTGCCTCTTCTCCATCGTCTTCTGGGCGGCGTTCGAGCAGGCCCCCACCTCGCTCAACCTCTTTGCGCGCGACTTCACCGACCGCACGATCTTCGGGTGGGAGATGCCGACGCTCTGGCTGCAGTCGGCCAACTCGTTCTTCGTGATCACGCTGGCGCCGGTGGTCGGCGCCGTGTGGGTCGCGCTCGCCAAGCGAGGGATCGACCTGTCATCACCCGCCAAGTTCAGCTTCGCCCTCGCGCTGACGGGGCTCGGCTTCCTGGTGATGGTGTGGGCCGCCGACATCGTGATCGCCGGCGGCGGCGCGGTGAAGGTATCGGCGTTGTGGCTGACGGGGAGCTACCTGCTGCAGACCATCGGGGAACTGGCCCTCAGCCCCGTGGGGCTGAGCTCGATGACCAAGCTCTCCCCGCGCAAGTTCGTAGGACAGATGATGGGCCTCTGGTTCCTGGCCACCGCCATGGGGAACCTCATCGCCGGGCTGGTGGGTGGCGATGTCGATCCGGAACGCCTGGAGCAGATGCCCGCCCTCTTCCAGCGCACCGCCACGTCGCTCTTCCTCGCCGCCGCCCTCATGGGCGCCCTGGTCATCCCCATCCGCCGCATGCTGGCCCGGAGCAGCAAGTAGCACTTCGAGAAGACGAGAGGTGCGTGGTTCTCGTCTTCTCGTCCTCTCGTCCTCTGCCCTCCTAAGGCCAACTGAAGATCGATTGCGGGAGCCCGCGCTCGCGCATGCGCCGCACGTCGCCCGGCGTATTGTGGAAGGTGCGCGTGCGGTCCTCGTTGGTCAGGCGCACCCCCCAGCGGGCGCCGTTGCGGCGGTCGACGGGAAAGGCGAGGTCCAGGCGCCACAGGCGCTGCGAGCGCGGGGGGATGGCCGCCATGAGCGAGAGCCCGACGGACTGCCGCACGCCGCTGTCCATCCCCAGCGGAACGTCGCCACGCCACACCCGGCCGAAGTCGGTGAAGACCCCCACGCCGGCGTCGGCGGTGCCGCGGAACGATCCGATGCGCCAGCGCTCCTCCAGCCGTCCGATGACTCGGCGCGCACCACCCAGCTCCAGATCGTCATAACCGCGCAGGCCGCCGTTGCGCGCCCCGAGGTCAAGCTGGTAGGGGACGCGCGCACTCCAGCCCCCGCCCCACGAGATGTCCGCGGTGACGAGGTGCCGCGAGTGCGGCTTGAGGTACCACGCCACGCGTCCATTGGTGAGCACGTCGTCCCAGCCCTCCGTCTCGCGCGATCGGCGTCCTTCCACATCGCCGTGCAGCGCCACGTACGAGTGCTCGCCTCCAGCGCCCAGGAAGAGGTTGGCCCCCACGTACTTCTCGCTGCGCGCGATGCCGCGTGACGCTGGCAACGAGTGGCCCAGCGTCAGCCCAGCCTGCACGCCGATGCGCAGGTCCTGCGGGCCGCTCAGTGCGTCGAAGCCGGTCACGCGAAGGAAGCGGAGGCGACGCACCCCCAGCAGCGTGTTCACGCGCGCGCTGCGCGTGGTGCGGTACCGGCCGATCAGCGACGCCGTCGAGTCGTCGACCAGCCCGGAGTCGGTGACCAGCACCGGGGCGCCGGCCGGCTCGTTGGACTCGAACGACAGTTGCGCCCCCAGCAACCCCAGCACCCCGCGCTGCCGCCCGATGCGGAGCATCGCCCCGGCGTCGGCAAAGGCGCGCCGCACCTCCAGCGTGGACGGGCGCCCGCTGGGACGCAGGAAACGCACGTACTCGTCGACCTCGCCGCCGCTCACGCGCCAGGCCGACGGCTGCACGTCGGTGAGGAAGGGATAGCTCACCTCGGCCAGCCACTCGCCCCCCAGCTCGCGGCGCGCCGCCGCCAGCTGCAGCTGGTAGGGCTTTCCCCACAGCTGGTAGTTGGTGTAACGCCCCGCAAACCGGTCGCGGTAGTAGAAGCCGTCCCGCCAGCTGGCCGACGCCAGCACCGCGTTCCCCAGCAGGTTCAGCGTCCCGAGCGTGAGCCCCGTCAGGAACGGCGCATCGTTTTCGACGCCGATCGACCCGATCAGCGACGGCTCGTCGATCGTCACCACTTCCACGCGAACGCCCTCCAGCCCGTCGGCATACGCCGTGACGCTGGCGTCGGCGATGAACGGCATGGCGCGCAGGATACGCTCGCTTTCCGAGCGCAGCAGCGGGGTGCAGCGTCCCCCCTTCTGCAGGAGGACGTAGTTGCGGATGACTTCCGGCGCCGTGGTCACGTGCAGCGAGGTGACCAGTCGCCCCAGGAAGGGTGAGCGCGCAAAGACGCCCCCGAAGCCGGGCGACTGCGAGAGGATCACCACCTCGGTGATCGGCTGTCCGTCACATCGCGCCTGGGTGCGCACGGCCCCCTGCGCGGCCAGCCTGCCGTGCCCCGCCGCGAGCCCCGGCACGCCCGGCGCCACCGGGACGAGTGCGGCGGCGACTGCCGCCAGCCGCAACGGGTGGAGCCGGCGCAGCTACAACCCCATGCGCTTCTTGAGCTCGGCCAGCCGCGCCTCTGCGTCGGCCTCGCTCGTGGCCCGCCGCCGCTCCCGCTCCATCGACCCCAGTTCCGTCGCCAGAGCGGCGCCCCGGTCGTCGAGCCCCAACTCCGCGTCGCTGGGAGGCGCCGAGCCCACCCCCCCGGCGCGCAGCCCCGACCCCACGCCGGCGCTCGCCGCCTTGAACTGTGCCTTCATCTCGTCCACCTCGCGCTCCACCAGCGCCAGCTCGCCCTCCTCCACCTCGAGCTTTCGCTGCAGCAGCGTCACGCGCTCCAGGTGGTGCGCCTCGAACCGCGCCGCGACCGCGACCGTCTCCGCGTCGCCGATCCCCTCGGCCAGCGCCTTGCGCCGCACGATCGTCTCCAGCTCCCGCTGCTCGGCGGCCAGGCGCGTGCGCGTCACCTCGGCGCCCTTGCGCAGGTCATCCACCGCCAAGCGCGCGCGCACCAGCGAGTCGCGCATCTGGCCCAGCAGGTCGCGCCGGTCCGCCGGCGCGACGTTGCCGTTCAGCAAATCATGGAATGCCTGCCGGATCTCCTCGAACACGGATGCCTCAGCGGGATGAGTCGTGGCTGCGGGAGTGATACGTTACCCCGCCCGCGTCCCCCCCGGCAACTCACGCCGCATTCTCACCTCCCGCGCGCCCGCCTCCCGCCTCCCGTCTCGCGCCTCCCGTCTCACGACAGCCACCTCGCCTCGTCACGCACCTGCCGCAGCAGCTTGGAGGCGGAGTGCTTGCGGGCGAAGAAGACGTTGTCGCTCACCCGGTTGAGCGCCACGCGCAGGCGGCCAAAGCGCGCCGAGGCCTGTTCGAACAGGGGCTGGACGCCGTGCTGCGAGGCCAGGCGGTGCGTGGCGGCCAGCGCGTAGCCGCGCCGCCCCATCTCGTCGTAGTAGTCGAGCGCCGGGCCGCCCCGCCGGTGATGGCGCGCCTCGATGTAGTCGGGAAAGACGCCGGCCAGCCAGAGCGCGTAGTGCCCAAGGTGCGCGCGCACCAGGAAGGCGCGGGTGGGATCGGAGCATTCGGCATCGGCCAGGAGCGACGCCAGCGTGTCGTACAGCTGGTCGTCATGCTCACGGATCTGGCGTGCGCGCTCCCGGTGGCCGAAGTGCAGGAGGATCGATGCCACCATGTCGGCCAGCGATCGGTCACCCTCGCCCACCTCGCGCAGGGCATGGCGCACCAGCACGTAGAGGAAGAGCGGCGGCGACACGTGCGCCGCTTGCGCCTGCTCCAGCAGCGCGCGACGCAGGCGCGGATCATCCAGCAGCGCGTCGATCCCCTGCTCCCGCAGCCGGCGCTCCAGCAGGTCCAGTTCGTGGGACGACCCTCGCGCGACCAGTCGCATGGCCAGCTGCGCGTCGTCCCTCGTCAGGCGCTCACGAACGTTGGCGACAATCATGCGGTACTCCTCCGACCTCGTGTGGTCATACACCGCCGATACTTCTAGGTATCGGCCGGAGGTTGCGCCAGATGACTGGTCGGTCCAGTCGCGTCGGGCAACCGGCGGCAGGCGACGGCGCATCGCCGGCGTGCGCGACGCGTATCCCCGTGCGGCTGCGTTGCTTTCCCACGGCACGCCGCGCCACCTTTCCCGCGCATGTCACTCCGGATCCTGCACGTCGACAGCGGCCGCGAATGGCGCGGGGGCCAACGCCAGGTCTTCCTGCTCACGCGCGCGCAACGTGAGCAGGGTCACGAACCGCTGGTGGTGGCGGCCGCCGAGTCGCCGCTCCTGCACCGCCTGCGCGGCGCTGGGCTGGCCGCCAGCGCCGTGCGCATGCGCGCCGACTGGGACATTGCCGCCGCGCGTCGGTTGCGGACGCTCGTTCACACCTGGCGACCCGACGTGGTGCACGCACACGACGCGCGTGCGCACGCGCTGGCCATGGCTGCCCTCATCGGTCGCCGGGAAATCCCGCTCGTCGTGACCCGCCGCGTGGCCTTCGTGCCGCGTGGACGCCTGAAGTACGGACCGCGCGTCTCGCGATTCATCGCCATCTCGCACGCGGTGCGCGAGGCACTCGTGCGCGGGAGCGTCTCCGCCAGCCGCATCGACGTCGTCTACTCCGGCGTCCCTGCCCCGCGCTTCGAGCGCCCGCGCGCCTGGCGCGCGGAGCGTGGATGGTCGCACGACACCATTCTCTGCGGAGTGGTAGGGGCCATGACGGCCGAGAAGGGGGTGCGACTCCTCGCCGGCATCGGCGAGCGCCTCGCCCCGGAGGTGCGCGCACGCGTGCGCCTCGTCCTGCTGGGCGGCAAGGCCAGCGGCGCCGTCTCGCTGGGCGGGGTGGAGGCCTTCGGCGCCGGCTTCGTCGACGAGGTGCACGCCGCGATGGCCGGACTCGACCTGCTCTGGCATCCCTCGTCCGCCGAGGGACTCGGCACCGCCGTCATCGACGCCATGGCGCTGGGCGTTCCCCCCATCGCCTTCGACGTCGGCGGGCTGCCGGAGCTGATCGTCGACGGCGAGTCCGGGCGGCTCGTTCCAGCCGGCGACCTGGAGGCCTTCGCCGCGGCCGTCACTGCACTCGTCACCGACGAGCGGGCGCGCGCACTCCTCTCCTCCGGCGGTCCCCCGCGCGCGGCCGAGTTCAGCGTCGAGCGCATGGTGTCGGGAACCGAGGCGACCTATCGCCGCGTCCTGGCCGGCTGAGACCGGCGAACGCCGGCTGGCGCGGCGGGTACGAGAGCTGGTCAGCTGGGGTGCCCGTGATCCGCGCGGCGTACCAACGCCCCCGTCGCTCCCCTAGGTTTCGGCGTCCCCTTTCCGGCGTCCACGCGTGCTCTACATCTGCATCCCGTCGTACAACGAGGCCCCTACCGTCGGCGTCCTCCTCTGGAAGATCCGCAAGGTCTTCCAGGAGTTCTCGCGCGAGTACGAGATCCTCGTCTACGACGACGCCAGCACCGATGCCACCGCCGAGACGCTGCAGGGCTACACGAAGGTCCTGCCGCTGACGGTGCTGCGTGGGGAGCGACAGGTGGGATATGCACGCGCGCTCACCGAGCTCTGTCGCGCCGCCTCGCAGCGCACCCGATACGCGCGCCGCGACGCCGTGATCACGCTGCAGGCCGATTTCACCGACCAGCCCGAACACCTTCCCGAGTTGATCAAGCGGTTCGAGGGTGGGGCGGACGTCGTCGTTGCCGAATCCGCGTCGCTCCCCACGCACCCCGTCGCGGTGCGCCGCCTGCGCCGAGTGGCACCGTGGGCGCTCCGCTGGTCGGTGAAGACGCCAGGCGTCAGGGATCCGTTCGGGTCGTTGCGGCTGTATCGCGTCTCGGTCCTGCGCGATGCGCTCAAGTCCGCGGGTGACGCCCCGCTCATCTCCGGTGAGCGATGGGCAGCCAACGTCGACCTCCTTCTCGCCACCGTGCCGCACGCCCGGCGCGTGGAAACGGTGACGATGGAGCCGCGCTACGACCTCCGCCCTCGCGATTCGCGCGTACGCCCGCTGGCAGACGTCCTCGACCTGTACCGGTTCGGGCGTTCGGCCCGGCATCGCTCGCTCCCCGTGCCATCCACGAGCGCGGCGGCGGGCGCTTCCGGCTCGGGTGCCGCCAGCGCAGCCAGCAGCTCGTCGTGACCCCGCGCGCCGCCGCCCACCGAGTCGCCATCGCAGGGGCGCTCGCCCTGCTGGCACCGGAGGGCGCGGCGCAGCAGACGGGCGCGGCTGGCGCCGCGTCACCGGCCGTCAGTTTCGCCTCGGTCCCGTTCGCGGTGGGTGAGCGCCTGGTCTACGACGTGAAGTTCGGTGCGCTCAAGGTGGGACAGGGGAGCATGGAAGTGCTCGATACGGTAACGCTGCGTGGCCGCTCCGCCTTCCACACGCGCTTTCGCGTGCGCGGCGGCATTCCGTTCTACCGTGTCGACGACGTCCTGGAGAGTTGGATCGACCGCGTCGCCATCACCTCGCTGCGCTTCGTGCAGGACTTCGACGAGGGTGGTCGCACGCGTGAACGCCGCTACGAGATCTTCCCCGAGCGCTCCACCTTCCAGGAGAGCGATCGCGAGGAGGAGGCGTCGGTTCCCAATCCGCTGGACGATGGGTCGTTCCTGTACTTCATCCGCACCATCCCGCTCGAGGTGGGACAGACATACGAGTTCCACCGGTACTTCCGTCCCGACCGCAATCCGGTGGTGGTGCGCGTGCTGGGGCGGGAAACGGTGCGCGTCCCCGCCGGGACCTTCACCACCCTCGTCTTGCAGCCGGTGATCAAGTCGAAGGGGATCTTCTCGGAGAGCGGGCAGGCGCGCATCTGGCTGTCGGATGACGCGCACCGCATCATGGTGCAGATGAAGTCCCGCACGAAGATCGGCTCCCTCAACCTGTACCTCCAATCACACCGAACCACCCTTCCCGCGACTCCGGCGCCGACGGCGAACCGCTAGGCGGCGCGCCGCCGCCCGAGGCCGACCTCTCGCGCATCCGGACCGTCCCGGTGGCGAGGCGCCCCAACAAGGTCCGCTCCAGCG
>CAZVDJ010000156.1:0-8073 GCA_964626245.1 uncultured Gemmatimonadaceae bacterium | reverse complement strand
GCCGGGGCCATGCGACCCGCGCGCGCCGGGCGTTCGTTAGGCGACCGGGCCGGCTGCGCGGATCAGCGCAGCCCCCAGCGCACGCCCAGCCGCCACAGGACGATCGGCGTCTCGCCCTCGCGCACCCGCAGCTGCACGCCGCCGTTCGGCAGGTCGATGATGTCGCCGCGCCGCAGGTACTGCGTGTTGCCGTTGCCGTGGTAGCGCACGCCGATGTCGAGGGCGCCCTGCTGGCTGGCCCCGATGGGAATCAGGACGCCGGCACCGCCCGTCCAGGCAAAGGTCGCGTCATCGTAGTTGGTCGTCTTGGCGAACTCCTCGTCGTCCCAGCGCCCCTGCACGCTCGACTCGGTCCAGAAGAAGGCGAAGCCCGCCGTCCCGTTGGCATACGGGCGTACCGGCCCCGATGGCGCGGTGAGCTGTGGCCCCACACCGAGCCAGAAGATGTTGTTGGAGGTGGTGAGGTCGACGTTGATGCGCCCGCCGATCGTGCTGGAGAGCGGGACGCGCTTGGTCTCGCGCCCGTAGCCCAGGAAACCGGCCTCACCGCCGATGGAGAAGATCCCCTGCCGATCCACCTTGTAGTGCCCGGTGAGGTCGAGGCCGAAGCCCTGCCGCACGTTCTCGCGGAATTCCTGCTGCGGCACGCCGTAGGTGAGCGACAACCCGACGAGCACGGGGCTGCGCCGCGGACCCGGCGGCTGGTTGCCCCGGTCGCCACCCACCGAAAAGACCTGCGCCTGGACCGTGCGCGCCAGCGCCGCCAGCGCCAGCATCATGACCATCAGCGTGGCCGTCACCCACCACGCCAGCTGACTCCATGCGGCCGGGCGCCTCGTTGCGCTCCGCACCGCCACAATACCTGCCCGCTTGTACCGCATTGTCGCCTCGTGCACCTGCCTTGGGGGGATGGCGCAGGCGCGTCCGTGCGCCGTCACCACGTGGCAGATGGTACGCCGATCCCCTACCCCATGTTTCATGCGCGAGGTGCGGCGCGCTACCTTGCGCGCATGGCGTTCGACGACCCTGAGGCCTTCGACCTTGGTGACGGCACTGCCGACACCGAATGCACCGTGGCGTGCCCGTATTGCGGCGAGGAAAACGTGATCTTCGTGGACCCGGGCAGCGGCCCGCTGCAGCAGTACGTGGAGGATTGCCAGGTCTGCTGCCAGCCGTGGAGCGTGCACGTCGCCTTTGACGCCGACGGGCATGCACACGTCGACGTGGCGGGGCTCGAACAATGAGCGCACCGACCGTTCCGGCGGTGAGCGCCCCGTGGCCCATCACGATCGACGACGTGCGCGCGGCGCGAGCGCGCCTGCTGCCGTACCTCGCCCCGTCGCCGCTGTACCACTACCCGCTGCTCGACGAGGTCGTGGGCCACGGGATCAACGTCCTCGTGAAACACGAGAACTTCCTCCCGACCAATTCCTTCAAGGTCCGCAACGGGCTCTCGTTCATGACCGCCCTGGACCAGGGGCAACGTGAACGCGGGGTGGTGGCGGCCACGCGCGGCAACCACGGCCTGGGGATCGCCCATGCGGCCCGCGCCTTTGGCGTGCGCGCCACGATCTGCGTGCCGGTGGGGAACAACCCCGACAAGAACGCCGGGATGCGCGCGTTAGGCGCCACCGTGATCGAGTCGGGGCGCGACTACGACGAGTCGGTGCTCGTGGCGCAGCGCCTGGTGGCGGACGAAGGGATGACGCTGGCGCACTCCACCAACGACCGCAACGTCCTGGCCGGCGCGGCGACCCTCTCGCTGGAGCTGTTCGAGCAGGCGGCGGCCTACGATTTCGCACCCGACAGCCGCAACCCGACCCTCGCGGCTCCCCCCCGGCGCGCTGCCCCCGGCACGCCCGACGCGGTGGTGGCGGTGGTGGGAGGCGGCTCGCAGGCGGTGGGAGCCATCACCGTCGCCCGCGCGCTGGCCCTGGACACCCGCGTCTACGCCGTGCAAGCGTCCGGCGCCTCGGCGGCGCACGACTCGTGGCACGCGGGTGAGCGGCGCACCACCCCCAGCGCCGACACCTTTGCCGACGGACTGGCGACGCGGGCAACGTACGACCTCACCTTCCCGGCACTCAAGGCGGGGCTGGCGGGGTTCGTCACCGTGAGCGATGCGCAGATCGCGCACGCGTTGCGCCTCCTGCTGCGCACCACGCACTCGCTGGTGGAGGGAGCGGGGGCGGGCGGGCTGGCGGGACTGCTCGCCCTGGCGCCGCAGCTGGCGGGGCAGCGCGTCGCGATCATCGTGAGTGGCGGCAACATCGACGAGGCCACGCTGCGCCGAGTAGTCACGCACGAGCTCTGACGCGCCGTCGGGGCGGAGGCGCGCCGGCTCACCGCCGGGTGCAACGACTCAGGCCGCCGACGGGGTCAGGTCCAGCAGCAGGCGCACGCGGCTGCGCAGCTCGTCGAGCGTGAACGGCTTGTGCAGGAAGTGCGACATCCCGCCTCCGGCGCTCAGGTGCGCCTCGCGCTCGTGCGTGTAGCCGGACATGAAGAGGATGGTGAGCGAGGGACGCTCGCGGCGCAGCGTGGCGGCCAGCTCGCGCCCGCCCATCACGGGCATCACGATGTCGGTGATGACCAGCTGCAACCGGTCCCCCAGCTCCCGCGCCACGTTCAGCGCCTCGGCGCCGTTCCCCGCTTCGTACACACGATAGCCGGTGCGCTCGAGCGTGCGCCGCGTCAGGGCGCGCACCAGTTGCTCGTCCTCGACCACGAGGATCGTCTCGGTGCCGCGGCGCACCTCCTCGACCGGCGCGCGCGGCGTGACCGGACGCGCGTCGGCGACCGATCGCGGCAGGTAGATGCTGAACGACGTCCCCTCGCCCACCGCGCTCTCCACCCAGATGTAGCCACCACTCTGCTTCACCACGCCATACACCGTGGACAGCCCCATCCCCGTCCCCTGCCCCAGCTCCTTTGTGGTGAAGAACGGCTCGAAGACGCGGGCCAGCGTGGTCGGGTCCATTCCCACACCGCTGTCCCGCAGCGCCAGCGCGACGTACTCGCCCGGCGGCATGGGGGCGTGTGCGCGCGCAAACTCCTCGTCGGCCACGACGTTCCGCGTGGTGACGACCAGCGTCCCCCCCGACGGCATGGCATCGCGCGCATTCACCACCAGGTTGAGGAGCACCTGCTCCACCTGCACGGGGTCGGCGGTCACCGCCCACAGGGCGTCGGCCGGGCGCAACTCGAGCGCGACCGCCTCGCCCACCAGCCGCTCCAGGAGCGACGACATGGAGCGCACCACCTCGTTCAGGTCCAGGACGCGCGGCTGCAGCACCTGCTGGCGGCTGAAGGCAAGCAGCTGGCGGGTCAGGGCGGCCGCGCGATCGGCGGCCTGCGAGATCTCCTCCAGCTCCACGAGCTGCTCGCCCGTGAAGGTCGACGAGGCCAGGAGGAGCTGCGCGTTGCCCCTGACGACGGTAAGGAGGTTGTTGAAGTCGTGCGCCACGCCCCCCGCCAGGCGCCCGACCGCCTCGATGCGCTGCGACTGGTGCAGCCGGGCCTGCAGTTCCTCCCACGCCGTCACGTCGCGTGACGAGATGACGATCCCGCGCACCACGGGATCGTCCAGGAGGTTGCGGGCGCTGGACATCAGGCGCCGCCAGCTGCCATCGGCGTGGCGCGACCGGTACTGCACCGGCGGCGGCGGGGACGAGGGATCGAGGATGGCCCGAAAGACGTCGAGCACCACCTGCCGGTCGTCGGGATGGATCCAGTCGATGGGGTTGCGGCCGACCATCTCGTCCGGGCGCAGCCCAAGCACGGGGAGCGACGCCGGCGAGATGTAGCGGGCGATCCCCTGCCGGTCGAGGATGGTGACGATGTCCGTGGCGCTCTCGATGATGGTGCGATAGAGCGCCTCGCTCTCGCGCAGCGCCGCCTCGGCCGCCTTGCGCTCGGTGATGTCGCGAAAGTGCCCGATGACCCCCACCACCGTCCCGTCGGCGTCGCGCAGCGGCGCCAGGCGCGCCGACGACCAGCCGGCTCGCCCGTGGTAGGGGCTCTGGTACTGGTAGTCGGGCGTCTGCACCATCTCCCCGGCGAGCGCGCGCCGGATGCATTCGACGATCCCGGCGGACGCCAGGTGCGGGAACTGCTCATGGCACACCTGCCCGTGCGCGTCCTCGGCACTCAGCCCGGTGCGCTGCTCCATGAAGCGGTTCCAGAGCCGGTGGCGCAGCTCGCGATCATAGACCACGACCCCCTCCCCCGCCGTATCCAGCACCTGCTGGATCAGGCGCGGCGAGTCCCACGGCTCGCGCGGGTCGCTGGCGAAGTCGGAGGTAGCGTGTGTCACGAAGGAGCGGCGGGGAGGTTCGGTCCGCGAGGGGCGCGGACGGACACCGGGGGAGGGACGACGTGCCCGATCAGGGACCCGGTGACAAGTTGTATCGATGACATTCTCCCGGATACCCCGTCAGTGACTACCGACACACATCACGGCCGCGTCCGGCTGGACAAGTGGCTCTGGGCCGCCCGCTTCTTCAAGACGCGCGCCCTCGCGGCCGATGCCATCGATACCGGGCGCATCGAGGTGAACGACGAGCGGGCCAAGCGCGCGCGTGTGGTACAGGTGGGCGACACCATTCGCATCCGCCGCCCGCCGTTCGAGCAGGTGGTGCGCGTCACCGGGACGAGCGACCAGCGCGGGCCGGCCAGCGTTGCGGCTGGCCTGTACCAGGAAACGGACGACTCGCGGCGGGTACGGGAGGCGCTGGCCTCGCAACTGCGCGCCATGGGGCCGCCGGCATTCCGCGACAAGGGGCGCCCCAGCAAGAAGGAGCGGCGCGACATCGACCGCTGGCGCGGGCGCGAGGAGTAGCGCCCCCGCCTTCCCCCGCACCGGCGGCGCCGCGGCCGCGCCTAACGCCCGCTACCCTTCGCCCGCCAGCGCCAGGAGGGTGCGCCGGTCCAGCCGGTGCCCCCCGTCAAAGACGTGCAGCCGGTACGGCATCGCGGCTCCCTCCAGCCGCTGCTTCACCCCGTCCAGGTTGATCCAGCCGTGGTACTCGTCCACCGACCCCATCACCAGTTCCAGTCCGCTGGCGGGAAAGCGATGGCGATGGGCCACGAAGTCCACGTCGGGGGGGAGCTCGCCGGCCCAGGCCACCACGCGCGCCGCCGCGGTCCGCCCCCGCGCCACCCAGCGCAGCAGTGTCGAGACCCCCTGCGAGAAGCCCAGCACCGTGAGCGGACGCCCGCCCCCCCACCGATCGGCAACGGCGTCGAGGTAGGCGATGTAGTCCTCGATCTCCGACTCACGGTCCTCGCGCGTCATCCAGGTGGCCCCCACCGGCCGCCCGGCGTGTCCGTCCTTCGACTCGCGATCCCGGTAGAAGCGGTTGAGCGCCTCGGGTGCCACGACGGCGCGCGTGGCGCCGGCGATCGCGCCGAACGGGGCGATGAAGTCGGCCGACAGCTGTCCGTAGCCATGCAGCACGATCCAGAGTTCAGCCGCCCCCTCCAGGTCGCCCAGCGAGGCGACGCGCGCCGTGCGGCGCACGACGAGGTGATGATCCTGCGGGCGATGGGCGGTCACGGCACTCCGGGTTTGACGAGCAGGCGGCGTCCCGCCGTGATGCGGGACGTCGGCAGCGCGTTCCAGGTGATGATGGAATCGGCGGGGACACCGTAGCGTCGCGCGATGGCGTCGATCGCCTCGCCGCGCTGCACCAGGTGATAGATGGCGCGACGCGATGCGGCCACGGTCGCCTCGGCCGCGCGACGTTCCGCCTCGGCGACCGACCGCAGCGCCGCCTGGCGACGCGAGAGCACCGCCACCACGCTGTCCACCCGGGGACGATCGGCGCTGGCGTGCGCAAAAGTCACAGCGGCCGTTCCGCTCGCCAGGTGCACGGCCGGACGCGTACCCAGGAAGGCGCGCCCGGCCACCGCCTGCACCGGGCGCTCGTACGGGAGCGTCACCAGCTGCAATTCCAGCGGCTCCTCCACACGCGGCAGCAACGGCTCGGGTGGCACGCCGACGTACAGCAACCGACGGTTGGTGGCGGCCAGGACGCCATGCGTCACTCGATACCAGTCCCACCAGTGCCGCTGCATCACCGGTGCCCGGTGTTCCACGCGCTCGCCGCGCTCCAGCATCCACTCGATCTCGCGGTTGGCCACCCGGGCACTCCCCTCCGCATCACCGCGGTGGAGGAAGAGGAGGACGGCCGTGCCTGACGCCAGCGCGGCGAGCCCCAGCACCCAGGCCGACGTCACGGCCCACCGGACCACGCGGCGCGATGCCGCACGGCGCGCCCCCGCGCCGCGAAGGGCGGTGACCGTCATCCGCTGGGGGTGGTCTCGACGACCGCCGAGCCTGAGCGAGCGGGACGCGACGGGCGCTCACCGCGTCCGCCGCGTCGCCCCCGCATGTCACGCAGTTCGGCCTGCACCGAGTCGGCGCGCGCCGCCTGCCGCGCGTCCAGCACGCCGCGGATCTCGCGCCGAGCACCGTCGTTGTTCACGCGAATGGAGTCGATCACGGGCGCTGCCAACTGCTGGAAGCGCTGGAACGACTCGCGGTCGCGCTCCGAGATCCGCCCGCGCGTGGACATGTCGATCCCCGCCAGTTCGCGCAGCGAGTCCAGCTGCTGCATGAAGGGCGCGTTCTGCACCCGGAGCCGACGGCGGATGTCGATGAGCGAGGTCTTCTGCGGCTCGGTGAGTTCCAGCACGCGCGACCACTCCAGGTAGAACGAGACCGGTTCCCCGTCCGACAGCTCGAACGAGAAGGCGCCGCGCGGCCCGTCGAACGGGGGCGCACCGGCGCCGCGCTGCGCACCGAGGGAGGAGACCGGAAGGAACACGACGCTGCCGGCGAGGAGGCCGCAGACGAGCGCCATGACTCGGCCATGTACGGGCGGCAGCCGCGGCGGGGCGTGCGGCCGGCGGGATGACGAGCGCGCGGACGTGTAACGCATGAGGCTCTCCAAGCGACGGGACGACGTGCCTTCACGACACGTCGTCCCGGCTGATACCCCGTCAGGCTCGCCCCGTGGCGGGGCGCACCGGCCTATCCTCAGTGCTTGGCCGCCCCTTCCGCCGGCGCCGCGCCGTGGTCGGCGGCCGGCGCGTGCGACTCGCCGCTGTTGGGCGCCAGCGGATCGGTCGGGGGGACGTACGTCCTCCGGTTGATCGCCCCTGCCAGGACAAAGGCCCCCACCGCCATCGCGGTGATCAGCGTGGCAATGCCCCATCCCTGCGAGAAGTTCGCGTCCTTGCGACCAGCGGCCATGACGTCCTCGGAGTCGTGTCGGAATCGTGCGTGAAATCGGTGCGCCGCGCGCCGCGCCGACCAGCGATCCGTCGGCCGCGCGCCGCCGATAAACTAGCAGGACAACGCCCCTCGGGAGGAGTCCGTTCGCGTGGCCTCCATGATGGAGAGGATCTCGTCCAGGGTCGAGCGGCCGCGATCGCGCGCCATCCACTGCCGGATCTGCCGGTAACGCTCTCCCTTCTCGATCGCGCGTCCTTCGGCGTCGAACCAGGCCTGAAGCTCCCGGGGGCGCGGCCCCCACCACCCCACCTCCTCCAGCCCCTCGTCGTACACGATCACGACGGGGATGGCGCGCGCCGTCCCCGTGAGGTGCGCGTTCATGAGGTCAGGGTTGGCGTCGCGCCCCACCACGCGGAGCTCGATCGACGGCACCTCTTCGGACAGCCGGGCCAGGAGCGGCACGACGTTCACCGCGTCACCGCACCAGTCCTCGGCGAGCACCAGCAGCTTCCAGCGTCCGGGGATCTCGCGCGCCCGGTCGGCGTACCCCTCGGGGATGCGCGCGGTCCGATGAAGCGCCGACCACAGGTCGGCGTTCTTCACCACCGTTGTCAGGTAGGCGGGAAAGTCGAGGGCCGCAGCCCAGCGCTCGGGTGACAGCGCGCGCGTCACGTGGGTGGCAGGTCGTCGTAAGTGATTGCTACACAAGAAGTCTCGCCGGAGTGCGCTGGTTCCTGAAGGCGGCGATTGACCGTGAAAGCTGTGCGAAATCCCCTTTCCGCCGAGTCAGGCGAACCGCTAGCTTCGCCCTATCAACTACGCCTTGCGTTGGT
>CAZVDJ010000155.1:1198-8105 GCA_964626245.1 uncultured Gemmatimonadaceae bacterium | reverse complement strand
ATGCAGCTTGCCGCCACCCGCTCGTTCGCCCTGGTGCTCCTGGGTCTCGTGGGGCTCACGCTCCTCCTCGGGTGGAACGTGAGCGACACCGTCTTCGACACCTCCACCTGGCCGCTCACCTTCCTGGTGGCGGAGGAGGTGCTGTCGTCGCGCGTGGTCCCGCTCGTCTGGATCCTGCTCGCGCTCTACGCGGGCGAGCTGGCCTGGCGTTCGCGCGAGTCCGGCAGCGCCGAGTTGGTGGATGCTGCGCCAGTGACCGAGCTGGTGCAGCTGACGGGGCGCTTCCTGACGCTCGTGGCCATGCTGGTGCTGTGGCTCCTGGCCCTGATGGTGGGCGGGCTGCTGATCCAGGCGCTGCAGGGCTACTACCAGTTCGAGTTCGCGCTCTACCTGCGCATCCTGTTCGGGCTCAACCTGGCGCACTGGCTGCTGCTGGCGGTGCTGGCCATGACGGTGCACGTGGTGGTGAACCAGAAATACTTGGGGCACCTGGTGGTGCTGCTCCTTATCGGTTCCACCCGTGCGCTTCCGCCGCTTGGGTTCGTGCGTCATCGCCTCCTGCTCTACGGCACCGACCCGGGATGGACCTACTCGGAGATGAATGGCTTTGGTCCCTTCCTCGGGCCGTGGGCGTGGTTCAAGGCGTATTGGGGGGCGTGGGCGTTGCTGCTGCTGGTGGCCTCGTGCGTCCTGTGGGTGCGCGGCAGCGAGGCGGGATGGCGCCACCGTTGGCGTGCGGCGCGCGCCCGCTGGGTGGGCGGAACGGTGCGCGCGACCGCCGTGGCGGTGGTGCTCATGCTCACCCTTGGCGGCTGGATCTTCTACAACACCAACGTGCTGAATACGTATCGCACCGCCGCGGAGGAATCGCTGCCCAAGGCGCGGTACGAGAAGGAGTACGCCCGCTTCGAGCGGGCGCTGCACCCCACGATCACTGCCGCGGAGCTGCGCGTGGAGTTGTACCCGGAGCAGGGGGCCATGGAGGTGCGCGGGCGCTATTCGCTGGTGAATCGCGGCAGCGCACCCATTGATTCCGTCCACGTCACCCTGCACCCGGAGGTGGAGTTGCGGCGGCTCGCAACCATCCGCCGCTCACGCGTCGTGCTCACCGACACGGTGGCCGGATACCGGATCCTGGCGTTACAGGAGGCGCTGGCACCCGGCGACTCGTTGCACCTGGACTTCGAGGCGGCCCTGGTGCCGCGCGGCTTCCGCAACGGCCGAATGCCAACCGAGGTGGTGCGAAACGGCTCGCGCATCGATCGCCGCTGGTTCCCGATGATCGGCTACCAGCGCGCGATGGAACTGGAGTCCCAGGATGCCCGGACGCGGCACGGCCTCGCCCCGCGCCGCGTCCTGCCGGGCGCCGACGATCCCCGTGCGCTGCGCCAGCGATTCTCCCTGAGCGACGCGGACCTGGTGACCGCGAGCACGGTGGTGGGGACCAGTGCCGACCAGGTGGCCATCGCACCGGGCACCTTGCGGCGGAGCTGGACGGAGAACGGCCGCCGCTACTTCCACTACGAGTCGGACGGACCGACGGCATTCGGTGGGACGGTGTACTCGGGGCGCTTTGCCGTGCGAACCGATCGCTGGCGTGACGTGGAACTCGCCATCCGCTACCACCCGTCGCACGCGCGCAACCTGGACCGGATGATGCGCGGGATGAAGGAATCGCTGGAGTACTTCAGCGCGCAGTTTGGCCCATACACGGGGCGCTCGCTGGAGATCGTCGAGTTCCCGCGCTACGGGGGCTTTGGTGTGGCCCACGCCAACCTGATCGGCTTCACCGAGGATGCGATGCTGAGCCGGGTGCGCGACGGAGAGATCGACCAGCCCTTCTACGGTACGGCGCACGAAGTGGCACACCAGTGGTGGGGGTGGGCCGTGCGCGGGGCCGTGGTGAAGGGAATCGGCTTCCTGTCGGAGTCGCTGGCGAACTACAGCGCGATGATGGCGACCGAAAAGTCCCATGGCCCCGACGTGGCGCGCCGGGTGTACGACTTCCAGATGGAGCGCTACCTCACCGGGCGCGTGACGCAGTCGCGCGAGGTGCCGCTGCTCGACGTGGAAGACCAGCCCTACATCGCCTATCGCAAGGGAGCAGTCGCGATGTACACGCTGCGCGAACGAATCGGCGAGGAGCGGGTGAATTCGGCGCTGCGCCGCTTTGCCGACCGCTTTCGTGATGCAGCTCCCCCCTATCCCACGTCGCGCGACCTGTACGCCGAGCTGCGCGCGGTGACTCCCGACTCGCTGCACGGAATGCTGGCCGACTGGTTCGAGCACGTGACGCTCTGGGAGTTGCGCACCGTGAAGGCGACCATGGAGCCGGCGGCTGCGGGACGCCATCGCGTCACTCTGGTAGTGGAGGCCAGGAAGCTGCGCGCCGACAGCGCCGGACGCGAAACCGAGGTGCCGATGGACGAGTGGGTGGAGGTCGGCGTGCGAGCCCCGTACGGAGAGGACAAGGACGGGCCGATGCTCTACCTGGCGCCGCATCGCATTCGAAGCGGGCGGCAGGTGATCACCGTCGAAGTCCCCGCCACGCCGGGGAGCGCGGGGATCGATCCGCGCCGCACGCTCACCGAGCGCATCCGCGACAACAACATCGTGGTGGTGCAAGCGGCGGGCGGGAGCCGGTGATGGATGCCGATGCGCTGGGGATGCTCGTGCGTGACCACTTCCGCGAGCACGCCGTCGACTATTCGCTGGCAGCTGACGGGCTGACGGTCCGCTACGTCCTGAACTGGGGCGGATTCGTCAACTACTCGTACCGGGTCACCGACGGGCGACGTGCCTACCACCTGAAGCTGGCACTGACCGAGGATCGTCAGGCGGCGCTCCGGCGGTGGTACAGGGTGCGCGACCTGCTGGCGCCGTATCACGCGCCCCCCATCGTCGACTGGATCGAGCTCGGCGTCGCGGCGGGGCTGTTGTTCTCGGTGGTCCCGGGCAGCGTTCCCCCGCTCTCCGCCCTGGTGATCGATGCACTGGTGCCGGTGCTTGGGGCGCTCTATGGCGATGTGCGGCTGGCGGAGGCGCTACGCGAGGCGGAAACGGTAACGGCGCGGGATGGCTACCTGGCGATCATTCATGATCGCCTGACCGAGGACCTGCGCGGGATCACACAGGCGCCCCCTCCGTTCGTGGACCCTGCACGGCTGCAGTGGATGCACGACGAGACCGAGCACTTGCGTCTGGCGATCGAGTCGTCGGCTGCCTTCGACGAGCCGCTCAACAGCCCCGTACACGGCGACCTCTGGCTCAACAACATCCATTGGGCGGGCCGGGACGAGTGGTCGGTGCTGGACTGGGACGACATGCGCATCGGCGACCCGGCGGCAGACCTGGCGGCGCTGCTGGGGCCCACGGCGAGCGACCTGCGACCGCTCAAGATGGCGGAGCGTGCGCACGCCGCGCTCACCGCACCCCAACGGGCGCGCCTCCCGCTGCTTGGCCGGGCGACGGTGCTGGACTGGGTGATCGACCCGTTGTCCGACTGGGTGGATGCGCACGTCTCGGCGACGCACCTGCACGAAGTGCGTGCCGAGAAGGAGCGCGTGCACCGGGAAGCGCTGGCGACGTATCGGGCGATGTACGGCTGATACGCTTCGCGCCGCACGACACCTACGCCTCGCGCATGACCTCGCTGGGTGCGACGCGTGACGCGCGGCGCGCCGGGAGCGCGCTCGCCACCACGGCCACGGTGACCAGGAGGAGCGAGGTGACACCGAGGGTGAGCGGATCGTGCGGCGGTGTCTCGAAGAGGAAGGCGGCGAGCAGCTGGTTCACCGCGAACGAGGCAGCCAGCCCCAGCACCACTCCCGACGCCGCGAGATGCAACGACTCTCGCACCACGAGCCCCGAGATCTGGGCGCCCTGTGCCCCCAGCGCCATGCGCACGCCGAACTCGGGGCGACGCTGCGCCACGAGGTACGAGACGACGCCGTACAACCCGACGGCACTCAGCAGCATGGCCATGGCAGCGGCCACGCCGAGCAGGACGAGGATGAAGCGTGTGCGCGCCGTGGAGACCGCCACCACCTGCTCCATGGTTTGCACGTTGGCCAGCGGAATCTGGGGGTCGACGCTGGCCACTGCCCGCCGCAGCGCGGGAAGCAAGGTGCCCACGTTGGCGACGCTCGCCCTCACCACCAGCGCGGGACTCTGCAGCGGCTGCCACAACGGCGAACCCGGAATTGGCTTCATGGGATAGAAGATCGTCTCGACCGGCGGTCGATCGAGCCCGTCGGCGCGCAATCCTTCCACCACGCCCACCACCCGGTAGTAGGGCGGGGCATCACCGTTGGGGCGCAGCCCCTTCCCGATGGGGTCTTCGCCCGGCCAGAAGCGCTCGGCCAGTTCGCGCGTGACGACGATGGCACCATTCACCGCGTCCAGGTCGCCCCAGGTCAAGGCGCGTCCGCGCACCGGGATGCCTAACGCTGCAAAGTAGCCATCGCTCACCACCGCATTTCCCACGCACGGGGGCTCCACGTTGGGGTCGCGCGGCTTCCCCTCGGCAAAGGCCAGCGCGCACCCCGACATCTCCGCCAACGGAACGCCGGTCCCGACGCCGACCGCGGTGACGCCGGGAATCGCGCGCACCTGCTCCAGCAGCGAGCGCGTGACGGCGGCCACGTCGTCGTAGGTGCGATAGCGGCCGCGCGAGAGCGGGAGCTGCACCGTGAGCACTCCGTTGGCGTTGAAGCCGGGTCTCACGGCGGCCAGGCGCTGCATGCTGCGCACCATGAGCCCCGCCGCGGCCAGGAGCACGAGCGCCATCGCAACCTGTCCCACCACGAAGGCGCCACGCAGCCGGCGGCGCGCGCGCGAGACCGTCGTCCCGCGTCCGCCGTCGCGAATGGCCGACACGTCGGCCTCGCTGCGTCCCATCGAGAAGGTCCCGAAGACAAGACCCGCCGCGAGTGCGAGTCCCACCGCGATGGCGACACTTCCGCCCGTCAGGTGCACGTCGGCCAGTCGGGGGAGGCCGGCAGGGGCCAGGGCCAGCAGCGCGCGCGTGCCCAGGTGCGCCACGAAGATGGCGGCACCCGCCGCCACCGCGGCGAGCAGGAGGCTTTCCGCCACGAAGTGCACGCCGAGGTGTGCGCGACGCGCCCCGAGCGCCACGCGCACCGCGAGTTCGCGCCGGCGCGATTCCGCGCGCACCAGGAAGAGGTTGGCCACGTTGGTCGCCGCGATCGCGAAGACGACGGCCACCGCGCTCAACAGGATCCAGAGCAGCCGAGCCATGCTTCCCACCAGGTCGTCACGCAGCGGCGTTGGCAGGACGTCGAACGAATAGTCGCTGAGAAAGCGCGGAGAGTACGCCGTGGGGTAGAGCTCCGGAAAGCGCGCCACGTGACGACGCAGTTCGGTGCGCAGCTCGGCGGCGGTGGTGCCTGGCTTGAGGCGCGCGACGACCTGCAACCAGTGCGAGTTGACCGGCCGCGCCGCCGGATCCAGCTGCAGCGCGAACCAGAGCTCAGGGGCGGTGAGCGTTCCTCCCTTGCCGGCGCCCACGCCAGTGGTAAAGCGCGGAAGGACGGTGCCGGGTGGCAGGACGCCGACCACGCGCGTGCGAAAGCCCCCCACGTCGAGCATGCGGCCGATGATCTCGCGGTCGCCACCAAACCGAGCCATCCATGACTCATGCGAGAGCATCGCCACCGACTCGGCGCCCGGGCGGTCGTCGGTTGGCAGGATCGGCCGCCCCATCGCCGTGCGGATCCCCATCGTTTCCAGCAGGCTGGCCGTGAGCGATACCGCGGCGACACGCGTGGCCTCGCCATCGGCAAGGAGCGTCGTCTCCATCACCGAGTAGGCCCCAATGCTCGAAAGCAGGCGCGATTCCGACTGGAAGTGGAAGAAGCCGGTGGGCGACACGGCCCACTGCGACTCGCCCGTTCCCGGGACCACGGCCGGGTGCCGGATGCTCACCAGCTCCGCCGGATTCGGATAGGGGAGCGGACGGAGTACCACCGCGTCGAGGACGCTGTAGATCGCGGTGGGCGCGGCGATTCCGATGGCCAGCGTGAGGATGGCGATGACGGAGAAGTGGCGCGCGTGCACGAGGGTGCGAACGCCCTGTGCCAATCCTCCACGGAGGGCATCGCCCCAATCGATCCAGTTGCGTTCGCGAATCATGGCTTCGTCGATGCGGCGGGTTTCGTGGACATAGCGCGCGTAGTCGCCGAATCGCGCTCGCACCTCTCGCTCGGCGTCCTCTCGGCTGCGCCCGGCCGCCACCAGTCCCTCGATGCGCTCCTCCATGTGGAAGCGCAGCTCTTCCTCCACCGTCGACTGGACGCGCCGCGGGGAGAGCGGGAGGCGGAAGCGCGGGACGCCGGGAGGCGGGTCGTTGGCGGGAGGCATCAGGCGCGCTGCGCGGAGAGGATGGTGCTGAAGACCTGCACGTAGTCGCCCCAGCGCGTGGCCTGCGAGGTGAGGGCGGCTCGCCCCTGGCTCGTGAGGCGGTAGAACTTGGCGCTGCGTCCCTTGTCGCTCGTCCCCCACTCGGCGCTCAGCCAGCCGCGCTTTTCCATGCGATGGAGGGCGGGATAGAGCGCCCCCTCCTCGATCTGGAGTCGCTGCCCGCTGACCTCATGGATCCAGAGCAGGACGCCGAGCCCGTGCCGCGGCCCCCAGCTCAGCGCCTTGAGGATGAGGAGGTCGAGGGTGCCATACATGACCTCCAGCTCGTTGCGTCGTCCCGCCATGCTCGCCGTGACCTAAGGAGATTAGGTGATGTCGCGGGCGTAGCCTAAACGGATTAGGCTACGCTGTCAAATCCGCTGGGACGAACGGATCGTCACGTTGGTGTTCGGGCGGGGGGGACGGAGGCCAGGGACGGAGGCCAGGGACGGAGGCCAGGGACGGAGGCCAGGGACGGAGGCCAGGG
>CAZVDJ010000155.1:0-1098 GCA_964626245.1 uncultured Gemmatimonadaceae bacterium | reverse complement strand
ACGGACCTAGGCCGTTGACAGGGCGACCACGGTGCTCAGGAAATGCATCGTACGTATACGACAGTCTCCGATGTGCAGCATTGCCCACGGTGAGCTTGCCGACCGACTTCGCGTCACTGGAGGAGCCGTAGATCGCTGTACGTACGGGCTATCTCCCCCGGCAGGGGCGGTGCGCCGCGCTCGTACTCTGTCCGCTCCCGAGCTCCAGCACGAGGGTGCGTCCCGCGAATCGTGGCACGAAAGGCCTGAAGTTGTTCCGCACCCAGCGAGATCCGGCTAAGCGCGACGTGCGTGGCACGGCGCGTGGGCGGCGAGGGGCTGTGCGCGAGATACAGGGGATGTGGCGTCACAAGCGGGTCCTCCTCGCCCAGCGCGTGATAGCGGAAGCTCGACCAGCGATAGTCGTCCGCCACATTCACGAGCCCGGCGCGTACCGGATTGAGCTCGATGTACCTGACGCAGGCGAGCAGGTAGCGGTCCGAGTCGACCATCGTGGAGCGGAAGCGACCCTCCCAGAGCGTCCCGGTACGCCCGTAGGTCGCGTTGACGTAACGCACATATCTGGCACCCAGCCCGCGCATGAGCCGAGCTGGCGCGCCGGCGTTGGGCGGGGTCAGGAGCAGGTGCACGTGATTCGGCATGAGGACGTAGGCGTGCAATGCGACACCTGACGCCTGGAGGGACGCCCGGAGGTCCTCGCGGAATCGGAGGTAGTCGGAGTCCGAGTGGAAGATTCGAACACGGTCGTTGCCTCGCTGGACGACGTGCAGCGGGACGCCGGGGAGGACGATGCGGGGAGTGCGAGGCATGTGGCGTGTGGGCGGCGTTGCGGCGGCTGCCCGGGGGGGCACTGCCGGAGTTGGGCGCGACGTCTCGGCGTTCGGCGACGAGAGAAATCGGAGGCAATCTGCCGCTACGGGGTCGTCGCGCCGCATCAATCGAATGCACGCGCAATCATCCACATGCGGGAAGGTCCGTCCCTGGCCTCCGTCCCCACCACCCATCCCACCCACCCCAGCCCGAGGTCCGTCCCTGGCCTCCGTCCCCACCATCCCCCGAGGCCATCCCTCCGTCCCCACCATCCGCCCCACCATCCAC
>CAZVDJ010000154.1:0-8107 GCA_964626245.1 uncultured Gemmatimonadaceae bacterium | reverse complement strand
GGCTTCGGCTTCATCATGGTCGAGTTCACCTTCGACAAGCCGCTGCAGGAGGCGACGCAGGACATCCGCGACGCCATCTCGGGGATCCGCCAGGACCTGCCGACGGAGCTCGAGGAACCGATCATCAAGAAGTTCAACGACACCGACCTGCCGATCGTCACGCTGGCGCTGAACTCGTCCACCCTGTCGCCGGCCGAGCTCACGCGCCTGGCCGACCCGGGGATCACGCGCGAGTTCCGCTCCATCGCCGGCGTGGCCGAGGTGAGCGTGCCGGGCAAGCTGGAGCGGGAGCTGACGGTGGAGCTCAAGCCCGAGGCGTTGCAGGCGGCGGGGATCGGCGTGAGCCAGGTGGTGCAGGCGCTGCAGCTGCAAAACCTCGCCGCCCCGGTGGGGAACGTGAAGGGGGCGCTCGACGAGCGCTCCATCCGCCTGCGCGGGCGGCTGGAGTCGCCGCAGGAGTTCGAGCAGATCGTGGTGGCCGAGCGCAACGGGCAGCTCATTCGCCTGGGGCAGGTGGCCACCGTGAAGGACGGGACGGAGGAGCAGCGGTCGCTCGCCCTCTACACCGACTCGCTGGGCCGCGTGAAGGAGGCGGTCGGCGTCAACATCAAGAAGTCGAAGGGCTACAGCACCACCGACGTCGCGGCGCAGATCCTGGCGCGCGTGGAGCAGATCCGGAAGACGCTCCCCGCCGGGACCACGCTCGACGTGATCAAGAACTCCGGGCGCAACGTGGAGAACTCGGTGAGCAACGTGCAGGAGACGCTCGTGGAAGGGGCGCTGCTGACGGTGCTCGTCGTCTTCCTCTTCCTCAACTCGTGGCGCTCCACGGTCATCACGGGCCTCGCGCTCCCGGTGTCGGTGCTGGCGTCGTTCATCGCGGTCTGGGCGCTCGGCTTCAAGCTGGAGACGATGTCGCTGCTGGGACTGTCGCTGGCGATCGGTATCCTCATCGATGACGCCATCGTGGTGCGCGAGAACATCGTGCGCCACGTGGAGATGGGGAAAGACCACTACACCGCGGCACGCGAGGGGACCGACGAGATCGGGCTCGCGGTGGCGGCGACGACCTTCTCGATCCTCGCGGTCTTCGTTCCCATCGCCTTCATGCCGGGCGTGGGTGGGCAGTGGTTCCAGCCGTTCGCGCTGACCATCGCATGTTCGGTGCTCGTGTCGCTCTTCGTCTCGTTCTCGCTCGACCCGATGCTGTCGGCCTACTGGCCCGACCCGCACCTGGAGGAGCACCAGAAGAGCTGGCTCACCAAGCTGCTCGACCGGTTCAACAACTGGTTCAACAGACTGTCGGACGGCTATCGCGGCGTGATCGCGTGGGCGCTGGACCATCGCCTGGCCGTGGTGGCCATTGCGGTGGGGACCTTCGTCTTCGCGTTGGCGATGCCGACGATCAAGGTGGGGAACCGCACCCTGGTTGGGGTGGCCTTCTTCCCGTCGGACGACAACGCCGAGTTCAACGTGAAGGTGGAGACGCCGCCGGGGTCCAACCTGGACTACACGCGGCTCAAGACCGAGGAGGTCATCCGTGTCATCGCGCGCCACAAGGAGCTGGTGCGGTACAGCATGTCGTCGTTGGGCGACGGCGGCTCCGGCGCGGTGGACGTGGGGAACGTGTACGTGAAGATGGTGCCCAAGGACCAGCGCTCCATCGACGTGGAGGCGTTCTGCAACCGGCTGCGTGACGAGCTGGCGTCGGTGGGCGGGGCGAACATCGCCGTCTTCGCCACCGACTGGGGGGGCGGGCGCAAGCAGGTGGCCATCGAGATGCGCTCCAACGACGCGGCCAAGCTGGCCGAGGCGTCGGAGCGGGCGTTTGCCGCGGTGAAGGCGGTGCCCAACGCGGTGGACGTGTCGCTGTCCTCCAAGGGGCAGAAGCCCGAGCTGAGCGTGGACCTGGACCGCGGGCTGGCCGGTTCGTTAGGCATCACCGTGGGGCAGGTGGCGCAGGCGCTGCGCCCGGCCTTCGCCGGGATCGACGCCGGCGACTGGCAGGACCCCAGCGGCGAGATGCGTGACGTGGTGGTGCGCCTCGCCCCCGAGGCGCGGCGGCGCGCGCAGGACCTGCGGCAGCTCCCGCTGGTGGTGCAGGGGCCCAACGGGGCGCCGACCACCCTCCCCCTGGGGCAGGTGGCGCGCATCGAGAACGGGATGGGGCCGGCGGTGATCAACCACCTGGACCGCGACCGCGTGGTGAACGTGGAGTTCAACGTGGCCGGCCGCTCGGCGGGCGAGGTGACCAACGACGCGCAGGCGGCGATCCGGGCGCTCAACCTGCCGCCGGAGATCCGCGTGACGTTAGGCGCCGAGGCGCAGCAGCAGAACGAGGTCTTCGGCCAGATCTTCCTGGCCCTGGGGACGGCCGTGATGCTGATGTACCTCATCCTCGTCATGCAGTTCGGGTCGTTCCTGGACCCGCTGGCCATCATGATGTCGCTGCCGCTCTCGCTCATCGGCGTGATGCTGAGCCTCGCGATCACCAACAACACCATCAACCTGATGTCGCTCATCGGCGTCATCCTGCTGATGGGGATCGTGGCCAAGAACGCCATCCTGCTCATCGACTTCGCCAAGTGGGCGCGGGAGAAGCAGGGGATGCGGCTGCGCGAGGCGCTCATCGAGGCGGGGGCCATTCGCCTGCGTCCCATCCTGATGACGACCTTCGCCCTCATCGCCGGCATGCTGCCGGTGGCGCTGGGGCGCGGGGAGGGGAGCCAGTTCCGCGCCCCGTTAGGCATCGCGGTGATGGGTGGCGTGATCACCTCCACGTTGCTCACGCTGGTCGCCATCCCGACCTTCTACGAGATCCTGGACCAGTCGCGCCGGTGGTTCGCGCGCAAGCTCGGCTTCGGCGTCTCGCAGAAGACGGCGGAACACCGGGTGCCGGAGGGTGTGGCGCCGGTGGCGGGGGATTGAGCGGGAGACGGGAGACGGGAAACGCGAAATGCCCCCGGCCGCGTGGCGGCCGGGGGCATTTCACTGCCCGGGGCGAGGGGAGGGGGTGGGGGACCCTCGCGTTGCGATCGGGTTATTCTTCCAGCGGGCAGCCTGGCCCGAGCGTAGACTCGGGCGTTGGGGTGCGTGACACAACGCGGAGAACGAGGACCGGCATGCGAGTGGCAAACTGGCGGCGGCGACTGTTGCGGCAGGCGATGACGTTGGCAGTGACGGCAGTGGGGGCCACCGTGGTGCCGTCCCGGGCGCACGCCCAGTCCGGCGAAGCCCCCAAGGGGTTCCAGTACGTCGGCTTCAACATCCTCTCCGGCTACGACTGGGAGATGCCCGACCCGCTCGATCCCACCGCCAAGCCACCCGTCAACGTGATCCCGCCGACGGTCAAGGCGCTCAGCGGCAAGCAGGTCTTCCTGAAGGGGTTCATGCTCCCGCTCGACCTGGACGCGAGCGGCGTGACCAAGTTCATGCTCAACGCCGCCCTCGACATGTGCTACTTCGGCGCGCCGGTGCGGCTCAACGATTGGGTCATGGTCACGATGACGGGGACCAGGAAGGCGAAGTTCACGCACCTTCCCACCGCGGTCTGGGGGACACTCGAGGTAGGCGAGGAAGTCCGGAACGGCCGCACCGTCAGCATCTACCGGCTCGCCGCCGTCGACGCCAAGACCGAGAGTTGAGCGTCAGCGACGCAGGGGTCCTCTCGGTCCGCGGACTCACCAAGCACTACGACTCGCCCGACGGGGAACGGCTCCTCGTCGTGGACGTGCCGCACTTCGGGATGGCGGCGGGCGAACATGTGGGGCTTCGGGGGCCGTCAGGCTCGGGAAAGACGACCTTCCTCAACCTGCTCGCCGGCATCCTGCAGGCCGACGCCGGCGAGGTGCGCATCGACGGCCGCCCCATGACGGGGATCGGCGAGTCCGAGCGCGACCGGTTGCGCGCCGAGCGGCTGGGTTACGTCTTCCAGACCTTCAACCTGCTGCACGGCTACACCGCGCTGGAAAACGTGGAGCTGGGGATGATGTTCGGCCCCGGCATCGACTCGGCCTATGCGCGCGAGCTGCTCGATCGTGTCGGGCTGGCGCACCGCCTGGACTATCGCCCGCGGCAGCTGTCGGTGGGCCAGCAGCAACGCGTCGCGGTGGCGCGCGCCCTGGCCAACCGCCCCAAGCTGGTGCTGGCGGACGAACCCACGGGCAACCTGGATCGCCGGCACGCGATGGAGGCGCTCGACCTCATGCGCGCGGTGTGCCGAGAGCACGAGGCGGCGCTGCTGCTGGTGTCGCACGACCCCGAGGTGCTGTCGCACTTCGAGCGGGTGGAGGACCTGTCCGAGCTGAATCGCGCGGCGCTGGACGTCGCGACGAGCGGGAAGACCGGCGACGGGGGACGGGCGTGACGCACGGGATCATGCGCCTGGTGACACGGTCGCTCCGGCAGCATGCGCTGTCGACGGTGGTCACGCTCCTGTCGGTGGCGCTGGCCAGCGGGCTGGTGATGGCCGTCTTCGCCATCAAGCGGCAGACGTATGAGGCGTTCACCGGCGGGCCGGTGGGATTCGATGCGGTGCTGGGAGCGCGGGGCTCGCAGCTGCAGCTCGTGCTCAACACCGTCTTCCACCTGGAGACGTCGCCGGGGAACATCCCGTACTCGGCCTACAAGGCGATTGCGGCCGATCCGGGCGTGCAGCTGGCGGTCCCCTATGCCGTCGGCGACAACTACGAAGGATTTCGCGTGGTGGGGACCACGACTGACCTCTTCACCCGCTTCGAGTACTCCGCCGGGCGCAAGCTCACCGTTGCGCCGGGCGGCAGGCTCTTTGGCGAGGAGGCGCGCGAGGCGGTGCTCGGCTCGTACGTCGCGCAGAAGACGGGGGCCAGGGTGGGCGACGTGATCCACCCGTATCACGGGCTGCAGTTCGACGACTCGCAGGAACACGAGGACGAGTACACGGTCACGGGAATCCTCGAGCCGTCCAACTCGCCCTCCGATCGCGTGGTCTGGATCCCCCTCATGGGGATCTATCGCATGGAGGGGCACGTGCTGCGCGGCACGGGGCGCCCCTTCCGCCCCGAGGGTGACGGCGTGATCCCCGAGCAACACCGCGAGGTGAGCGCGGTGATGCTCAAGCTCAAGGATCCCACCGCGGGCATCTACCTGGACCAGGCCATCAACCGCACCGGGAAGACCGCCACCCTCGCCTGGCCCATCGGGCGCGTGATGGCCGACCTGTTCGGCAAGATCGGGTGGGTGAACAACGTGCTGGCGATGGTCGCGTACCTCGTCGTGGTCGTCGCGGCCGGGTCGATCCTCGCCTCGATCTACAACACGATGAACGAGCGGCGGCGCGAGTTTGCCATCCTGCGGTCACTGGGGGCGAGGCGCCGCACCGTCTTCTCGGCCATCGTCCTGGAGTCGACGACGATCACGGTGCTCGGCGTCCTGGTGGGATACCTCTTCTACGCGGCGATCCTGGGGGCGGCGCTGGTGGTGGTGCGCGCTCAGACCGGCGTCGTGCTCGACGCGTTTCGCTTCGACTGGGCGCTCGTCCTCACACCGATAGGGATGTCGGTGCTGGGGGCACTGGCGGGGCTGGTGCCGGCGTTCAAGGCCTATCGCACCGACGTCGCGAGCAACCTCACGCCCATTTCCTGACCGCGTCGTCCGGGAACTGCGCTCGACGACCCCGCGCCGTTCGGAGCTCTGTGGGGTAGACCTCGCGACCCGTCGTTTCGCCGCACCCGCCGCATTCGCCGTTCCGTGCTCATCACTGCTGCCACCGCCGCTGTTGACCTGGCGCTGCTCGAGACCCTGGGCGCGCCGTGGGTGCACCTCGTGCTGGGGGCGCTGGCGATCTTCACGCAGGAGTTAGGGGCGATCCTGGGGGGCTTTGCGGCCGAGCAGGGACACATGTCCTTTGCCACGGTGGTGACCGTCGTGGCCGCCGGGGTCTTCCTGGAGTCGGTGGCGCTGTACGGGGTGGGGCGCTGGCGCGCGGCGTGGGTGCGGCTCAAGCTCCGCAAGTCGCCACCGCTCGTGAAGCGGGTGCTCACCGCCATGCGCTGGAACCCGTGGCGCAGCACGATCATCGCGCGCTTCGTCTTTGGCGGGCGCATCGCCCTGCCGCTGGCGTGCGGCGCCGCGCACGTCCCCCCGGGGATCTTCTTCACCGGGACGGCGGTGGCCTCGGTGCTGTGGGGGGTGATCTTCGCCGGACTCGGCTGGGGCTTTGGCGAGGCGGCGGTGCTGGTGATCGGCGAGGTGCGCAAGTACGAGGGGCCGGTCACCCTGGTGCTGGTGGTGGCGGGGGTGGCGACCTACTGGTGGCTGCGCCGCCGACGTCGTTAGGCCGGCCCCGCGGCCGCCAGCGCGCGCTTGAGCGCGTCGTGCAGCTGGTCGGGGGTGAAGGGCTTGGGCAGGATCACCGTGGCCCCCAGGTCACCCGCCGAATCCAGCGCGAGGAACGAGGCGCGGGTGTCGCCCCCCGAGACGGCGACGATCGGCAGCGCGGGCTGCCGCGTGCGCAGGGCGAGGATCGTCTCGATGCCGTCCACGTTCGGCATGTAGAGATCGGTCACCACCACGTCGGGGCGGTCGCGATCCCACAACACGATCCCCTCGGCGCCGTCGCGGGCGACCGAGACCTCGTATCCCTTCAGGCGCAGTGCGCGTGACATCACCTCGCGCATCGCGTCGTCATCCTCGACGATCAGGACTTTCGTCATCTCCCGTCACGGTAGAAGCCCGCTGATGCATCGGCGGTGGTCCAGCGTCCGTGCCGCTCCGGTGTCCGCGCGCGACGTGGACGGATCGGCCCTTCGCGGCCGGCGTCGCCGGCGCCGGCCGGCCCGCGTCGCCGGGTGCACGCCCGCAAATCTACCCCGCGGCACCGGGATGCGGACTAGGCGACGTCGGTCGAGGCTGCCGGATACTCGTCGGTGGTGACCGTGGCACGCGCGGGGGCACCCGAGGAGCCGAACGAGACGATGAGCGCCACCGCCCCCACGATGACGCTGCTGGCGACGAGCATGCGTGCGGAGAGCGCCTCACCGGCAAACGCCCACCCGAGCAGCACGGCGACCACCGGATTCACGTACGCGTAGGTGGAGACACGCGCCGGCGTGGTGGCGGTGAGCAGGTACATGTAGGCCGAGAAGGCGATGAGCGACCCGAAGGTGACCAGGTAGGCAAACGACCACCACGCGATCGCCGGCGTGGCCGCGAGGGAGAAGCCGTCCCACTGCCCGGTGACGGCGGCGATGACGGAAAGGATCGCGCCGCCGGCGATCATCTGCATGCCGCTGAGCATGGGGGGCGAGTCGGGGCGCGGGGCGCTGCGCGCGTAGAGCGACCCCGCGGCCCACACCGCCGTCCCGCCGATGAGGGCCAGGGCGCTCCACGCATGGATGTCGCCACCGCCTAACAACTCCCCGGGTCCCACGAGGATTCCCACGCCCACCAGTCCGGCCACGAGCCCCAACCCCACCCCCCAGTGCGGCCGTCGCCCGCGGTGCAGCAGCCAGTCGAACAGGACCATCCAGCACGGCGTGATCGCCACCAGCAGCGACGCCACCCCCGACGGGATGTGACGCTCGGCGAAGGCCACGCCGGCGTTGGAGGTCATGAGCATCACCCCCACGATGGTGGCGGAGCGCCAGTGCAGCGCGCGCGGTGGCTCGGCACCGCGCCAGCGGCCATAGGCGTAGAGGATGAGCCCCGCCAGGAGGAATCGCGCGCCCGCCATGCCAAGCGGCGGAATGGACGCCACGGCGTACTTGATGAAGAGGTACGTCGAGCCCCACAGGAGGTAGACGGCGGCGAAGGCGGCGACGAGGCGCGACCGGGGGGCGCTCATCGCCAGCGGAACAGGCGCAACGCCAGCGCGAAGCACGCCACCAGCCACGCCGTCATGATTCCCAGCTCGCCGGCGATCGCCGTGAGGTTCCCCCCCTCGAGCATGTTCGCGCGCATGGCGTCGACCAGGGCCGTGAGCGGGAGCGCCTGCACCACCGGTTGCACGGCATCGGGGAAGTTGGTGGCGGCGAAGAAGATCCCGGACCCCACCCACATGGGGAGCATCACGAAGTTCATGAGCCCCGAGGCCCCCTCCAGCGTGCGCGCCCGCGAGGCGATGAGGAGC
>CAZVDJ010000153.1:0-8121 GCA_964626245.1 uncultured Gemmatimonadaceae bacterium | reverse complement strand
CCTTCCACCCGGCGCCGACGCGGGCGAAGTGACGGAAGCGCTGAGTGCGATGGACGAGGTGGAGAGCGCCTACGTGGCGGGGGGCCCCACCCCGCCACCCGTGAACGCCACCGACGATCCTCGCGCGGCGAGCCAGGGTTACCTGGACGCGGCGCCTGGCGGCATCGATGCGCGCTGGGCCTGGGGTCACGCCGATGGCTTTGGCGCCGCCGTGGTGGACCTGGAGCGTGGATGGACGCTGAACCACGAGGACCTGTCGAGCGCCGGCATCACGGTGATCTCCGGCGTCAGCAAGGACTACCACGGCCACGGAACGGCGGTGCTGGGCGAGATGGTCGGCGTGGACAACACCCGCGGCGTGGTGGGAATCGCTCCGCGCGCCATGGCCCGCGTGGTCTCGCAATGGCGCACCAACACCAGCTACAACACGGCCGAGGCGATCGCGAGTGCCGCCGGGGCGATGAGCGCGGGAGACGTGCTGCTGCTCGAGGCGCAAACGTCGCACCCCAACGCCACCGGCTACATGCCGGTCGAGGTGGAGGACGCGGTGTACGACGCCATCCGCGCGGCCACCGACGACGGGATCATCGTGGTGGAGGCGGGGGCGAACGGCTCGGTCGACCTGGACGCCTTCAGCAACAGTGCGGGGCGTCGCATCCTCAACCGCGCGCACGCCGACTTCCGCGACTCGGGGGCCATCATGGTGGGCGCCGCCTCGGCCACCGCGCCGCACAGCCGGTTGGGTTTCTCGAACTTCGGCAGTCGCATCGACTGTTACGGGTGGGGAACGGCGATCGAGACGACGGGCGACGGGTGGACGGGAACGAGCACCACGGCGTACACGTCGTCGTTTGGTGGAACGTCGGGGGCCTCGCCCATCGTGAGCGGTGCCGCGTTGCTGCTGCAGGCGTGGGGACGTGGCCGGGGAGCGCCGTACTCGCCCGCCACGATGCGCACCCTGCTGTCGAGCGCCGCGCTCAACACGCCGAGTGCAGCACCGGCCACCGACCGCATCGGTGTGATGCCCAACCTGCGCGCCATCATCGAATCGCAGTGGATGCGCGTCCCGCTCGACCGGTGGCGCTGGAAGCTGGTGGCCAGGATCCTCTTCGGCGTCACGAGCGATGGCGGCGGGATGATCTGGGTGCCGGGGCGCGGCCCCATCCCCATCGATCCCTGGGGACCGCTGCAGATGGAGGCGGTGACGCCCGAGGTGCGCGATGCGCTGGCCGCGATGGCGGTGCACGAGGTGGCGGCGCTCAGCGAGGACTCGGCGAGCGCGCGCAGCATGCAGAAGGCGGCGCTGACCTCCCTCAAGCGTGCGGCCGACCGGCTGGCGGCCAAGGCGGACGGGAAGCTGCGGTAGGGCGGAGGGGCCAGGGGAGAGATTTCACGCGAAGACCCGAAGAAGAGAAGACCCGAAGACCCGAAGACCCGAAGACGCGAAGGACGGCGCGCTGCGTGCGGGCCGTCGCAGCGACGGCCCCTTCGGCCTTCGGGTCTTCGCGGCTTCGTGTGAGACCGCTTCCCTGCGGCGGCGCGAATGCCGGCGGGTGGATGCGCTCCGGCGCACGCTGTAGCTTCGCCTGCAGTGGTCCACCCATCGGGCGCTCGCCGTCCGCTGCCTCTTCCCGCGTTGCCCATGCGTGTGCTTCCCGTTTCGGCGCTCGTCGCGCTCCTCGTGGTCCCTGCGCTCGCCCGCGCACAGGCGACTCCTCCGCGCGCGGATTTCCTGATTCGCGGCGGGACGGTGATCGACGGGACCGGTGCGCGCGCCCGCACGGCCGACGTCGGCATCACCGGCGATCGCATCACCTTCGTCGGCGACGCGCGGCGCGCGAACGTGCAGGCGGCGCGCGAGATCGATGCGCGCGGCCTCATCGTCGCCCCGGGCTTCATCGATCCGCACACGCACACCTACGGCGACCTGCAGAGCGAACGCACCGAGCGGCGCACCAACGCCCCGTACCTCATGCAGGGGGTCACCACCGTCATCACCGGCAACGACGGCGGCGGACCGGTGGACGTCGCGGACCACTTCCAACGATGGGAAGCGCGCGGTATCGGGACCAACGCGGCGCTCTTCGTGGGGTTCGGCACGGTGCGCGGGAAGGTGCTGGGGATGTCGGACGCCGCGCCCAGCACCGACCAGCTCGCCCTGATGAAGGCGATGGTGGCCAAGGGGGTGGACGAGGGCGCCCTGGGGCTGAGTACCGGGTTGTACTACGCCCCGCAGAGCTACTCCACCTCCGAGGAAGTGATTGCACTCGCCAGGGAAGCCGCGTCGCGCGGCGGGATCTACGATTCGCACCTGCGCGACGAGAGCTCGTACACGGTCGGGCTGCTCGGCGCCGTGCGCGAGATCCTGCGCATCGGTAAGGAGGCGGGGCTCCCGGTGCACATCGCGCACATCAAGGCGTTAGGCGTGGACGTATGGGGGCAGAGCGACAGCGTGATCGCCCTCGTGCGCCGCGCCCGCGCGCAGGGGCAGCGCGTGACGGCGGACCAGTACCCGTACACGGCGAGTGGCACGGGGCTGGGGGCGGCGCTGTTGCCGCGCTGGGCCGAGGCCGGGGGGAACGACTCGCTGCGCGCGCGCATCCGCAATCCTGAGTATCGCGACCGGCTCGTGGCCGACATGCAGGACAACCTGCGCCGCCGCGGCGGGGCGGCGTCGCTCCTGATCACCGGGGGGCGCGATCGCGCGCTGGTGGGCAAGACGCTGGAGGAGATTGCCCGCAGCCGCAACGCAGACCCCATCCTGACCGCGATGGAGATCCTGGTGAACGGCGGGGCGGGGGTGGCGTCGTTCAACATGAACGAGGAGGACATCGCCGCCTTCATGCGTGAGCCGTGGGTCTTTACCGGCTCGGACGGCTCCGACGGGCACCCGCGCAAGTACGGCACCTATCCGCGCAAGCTGCGGCGCTACGTGATGGAGCGGCAGGTGCTCACGCTCGAGCAGATGGTGCAGCGCTCCAGCCGCGACGTGGCGGCGGCCATGGGGATCGCCGAGCGGGGATCGCTGGAGGTGGGGACGCTGGCCGACGTGATCGTCTTCGACACGGCGCAGGTGGCGGAGCGCGCGACGTTCGAGGAGCCCGAGCGCCTGGCGGAAGGGATGCGGTACGTCCTGGTGAACGGCACGCTGGCGGTGAGCGAGGGGGCACTCACGGGTGCGCTGCCGGGACGCGGGGTGCGCCGGGCGAAGAAGTGAGGGTTGGGCGCGCCGGGCGCATGACTGGGCGCGGATTGCTCCTGGCGGGAGCGCTGGCGGCCGCGCTGCCCGGGTTGGCCCCGGCGAACGACGCCGGGGCGCAGGTCCCCATCCTCACGGCGCTCTCCGCGGAGCAGAATCCGCGCGGCCTCACCTGGCGGCGCATCGACACCCCGCACTTCACGGTGATCCACCCCGACTCGCTGGAGCGCGAGGCGCAGCGCGCCGCCACGCTGCTGGAGCGCGCCTACGAGCCGCTCGCCCGCTCGTTCCAGCGCAAGCCGGAACGCATTCCCGTGGTGCTCAACAACGCCTCGATGGTCTCCAACGCCTTCGTGGCATGGGGGCCGCGGCGCTCGGAGTGGTACGCCACGCCCAACACGACGGTCGATCTCATGGGGCCGGTGGAGTGGTACTCGTTGCTCGCGTTGCACGAGGGGCGGCACATCGCGCAGGAGCGGGCGGTGCGCTCGGGGATCATTGGCGTCCTGTCACGCCTGTTCGGCGACAATACCACCGCGTTCTTCGGCGGGGCGCTGTACTTCCCGGCCTGGTTCTGGGAGGGGGACGCGGTGGGGATGGAGACGGCACTGTCGGCGGCGGGGCGTGGCCGGCAGCCCAACTTTACGCAGCGGGTTCGGGCGCTGGCACAGCAGGGCGCATCGTATCCGTATCGCCGGGCGTGGCAGGGGACGTACCGCACCTACTATCCCGACTGGTACGAGCTGGGCTACCTGCTCACGGCGCACGTGCGGCGCGTCTACGGCGACTCCGCCTGGCGGCGCGTGATCCAGCGGGCGTCGCGCAACCCGATCGCCCCCATTGCCCTCGATCGCGCGCTCAAGCGGGAGACGGGGCGGTCGCTCGTGCAACTGCACGAGGACGCGGTGCGGGCCATCGACTCCACCTGGCAGGTGCAACGCTCCGGCATGGTGGAGACGCCCGCCACCGTACACGCGCTCTCCCCGGCCGACTATCACGAGTTCACCCTGCCGCAGTATGCGGGCGACGGAAGCCTCATCGCCTTGTACAGCGACCTGGCGACCATCAAGCGACTGGTGCGCATCCGCGACGGACGCGTGGAGGTGCTGCGGAAGGGAATCGGCCTCTTTGGCGAGCTGCAATTCCACGTGCAGGGGCACACGGTGGCGTGGAGCGAGTACGAGCTGTCCCCGCGGTGGGGAGAGGAGAGCTTCCTGGTGGTGAAGGTGCTGGACCTGCGCACGGGTAAGGTGCGGCGACTGACCGACCGGTCGCGCTACTACGGGGCGGCGGTTGCGCCTGACGAGCGACGCCTGGCCGTCGTCGACTTCTCACGGAACCGGACGTCGACGCTCGTCCTCCTGGACGCCGCGACCGGTGCGGTGCAGGCGCGGCTCCCCAACCCCGAGGGGCACGTCCTGCTCACCCCCGCGTGGGCGCCCGACGGGCAGTCGCTGTACGTGGTGGCGGTACACGCGTGGCGCGGAAACGCCTTGGTGCGCGTGCCGCTGGACGGGGCGCCGGCCGACACGATCATCCCCTTCACGCACGAGGCGATCTCGCGCCCGGTGGTGCGCGGCGACCATGTGTACTTCGGGAGCCCGAGGTCGGGGCTGGACAACATCCACGCCGTGCAGCTGGCGACACGCGAGCTGCGGCAGGTGACCTCGCGGCCGCTGGGGGCCATGTGGCCCTCGGTGTCGCCCGACGGCTCGCGGCTCGCATTCAGCGACTACGGCGCGCGCGGGTACGAGGTGGCGGAAATGCCACTCGACCCCGCGACCTTTCGCGCGGTACACGACGAGCCGCTGCGCACGACGCCGCTCGTCGCGGCGCTCGCGGCGCAGGAGGCGGCGGCTTCACCGCTCGCCGCACCGCCAGACACCACGTGGCCGTCGCGCCCATTCACCGGGTGGCCGCGCCTGTTCGACTTCCACTCGCTGGCGCTCTCCCCCACGAGCGACCGCGTGAACTACGGCGCACAACTCGAATCGCGCAACGTGCTCAACACGGTGGGGTTCGTGGCCGGCGCGACGTTCAACGTGAACGAACGCACCACCGCGGTGGAGGCCGGCGTGTCGTATGCGGGGCTGCCGGTCATCGGCGACCTGGCGGTACGCGGCGGGAGTCGCGCCTCGACGTACACCGACAGCGCAGGCGCGGAGCAGCCGTACAGCTGGAACGAACGGGCGGTGACCGGGTCGCTGCGCCTCCCGCTCACGCGACTCACCGGGCAAGTGCGCCAGTCGCTGGTGGGGATGGTGAGCGTTGGTCGCACGCATATCAGCGACCAGCCCGTCGCCTTTCGATTCGACAACGGCAACGGGAACTTCACCACGGCGACGTACCTCCTCTCCGCCTCGCAGGCGCGCGTCGCTGCGTATCGCGACCTCTATTCCGTAGGGGGAACGCTCACCGGCGCGTACCGGCACATGCCGGGCACGTCGGACTACACCTCGCACCAGGGGGCCATCCTGGGGGCGCTGTACCTTCCGGGAGCATGGAGGCACCACGCGCTGGTCCTCGATGCGGCTCGCGAGGAGCAACGGCCTGGCAACTACCGGTTCTCATCGCTCGTGCGGTTCGCGCGCGGCTTCAACTCACGATTCCACGAGTCGCTCACGCGGGCCGGCGTGACGTATCACGCGCCGCTCCTCTATCCCGACCTGGCGCTCGGCAACTGGCTCTATCTCCGACGCGTGCAGGGAAACGTCTTTGCCGACGTGTTGCGCGGCAGCGATGGCGACGGGAGTCGCCGCGTCGACTACCGCTCGGTGGGGAGCGAGCTCACCGCCGACCTGTCGCCCCTGGGGCTGCGCACGACTATTCGTGCGGGAATTCGCGTGAGCCGCCGGACCACGGGAGATCGTCGCACCGTCGCCGAGGCGATCGTGTCGTTCTGATCGCTCGAGGGAAAGACGCGCTACGTGGTGCTGAAGGTGAACGTGGTGCGAGAGCGAAAGGTGCGCCCGGGGCGCACGATGCTGGTGGGGAACTCCGGCCGGTTGGGGGAGTCGGGGTAGTGCTGCGTCTCCAGGCAGACGCCGGCAAACTGCGGGTAGCGTCGACCGCCCTTTCCCACAATGGAACCGTCGAGCCAGGTGCCGGCGTACAGCTGCAGCCCGGGCTCGCTGGTATGGACGTCGAGCGTGCGCCCGGAACGCGGATCGTGGAGCGTGGCGGCGTGGCGAAGGCGCGAGCCGTGTGTCGGCGCATCGAGGACCACATTGTGGTCGTAGCCGCGCCCGTGCAGGAGTTGCGGGTGTGGCTCGTGGATGCGCGCGCCAAGGGGCGCGGGGGCGCGAAAATCGAACGGAGTGCCGTCGACCGGCGCGACGTCTCCCGTTGGAATGAGTGCGGCGTCGGTCGGCGTGTACCACGAGGCGCGGAGCTGCAGCTCGTGCGCCAGCACGTCGTTCGACAGGCGCCCCGCCAGGTTGAAATACGAGTGCTGCGACGGGTTGAACGGGGTGGCACGCGTGGTCGTGGCCGAGTAATCCACGAGCAGTCGACTGGAGGGATCGAGGAGGTAACGCACCGAGAAGCGCAGCGCCCCCGGATATCCCTCGTCTCCGTCGGGACTCTCGAGGGAGAGCACCACTCCCGCTCCCTCGCGCGTGCGGACCGCGCGCGCGGCGTACACGCGCTTGTCGAAGCCAACGGTGCCGCCGTGCAGGTGATGCGGGCCGAGATTGGTGGCCAGCTGATGCGTCGTCCCGTCGAGGGTGAAGCGCCCGAACGCAATGCGGTTGCCGTAGCGCCCCGTCACGGCGCCGAAGTACGGCGAACGTTCCAGGTAGTCATCGACCGACTCCATCCCCAGCACCACGTCGTCCAATGCTCCGTCACGGTCGCGCGTCACGAGCGACTGGATGATGGCGCCGAGCGTGAGGATGGTGACCGCCGTCCCCTCTGCATTGCGGAGCGTGTAGGCGTGCACCGGCGCCCCGGACGGCATGCGCCCCCACCGCCGGCGTTGCACCTGCACCATCCCGTCGCTGCTCGCGTGGTGCGGCCGTTCGTTCAGGTGCATGATCAGAGTAGGAAGACGACCGCACGGGAAGGCGTGAGAGCGCCGGCACGTCCTGCGCTTCTCCCACATCCGCCCCCAATGTACTGTCTCGTCTTCTCGTCTTCTCGTCTTCTCGTCTTCTCGTCTTCTGCCCCCCATGTCCATCGTCCGTCCCGCCGCGCACTACACCAAGGCGTACTTCGACAAGTGGTATCGCCATCCCCGGCACCGTGTGAAGTCGACCACCGACATCGAGCGGCAGTTGCGTTTCGTCGTGGCGGCCACGGAGTACCTGTACGAGCGCCCCGTGCGCAAGGTGCTCGATGTTGGCGCCGGCGAGGGGAACTGGTCGCTGGCGCTGAAGAAGATCCGGCCGGGAGCCTCGTACTACGGTGTCGACGCGAGCGAGTACGCCGTGGGACGCTATGGGAAGAAGCGCAACATCCGGCTGGGGACGTTCGGCCAGGCCGGCGAACTCGGCCTTCCCGACGACTTCGACCTGGTGCTCTGCTGCGGCGTGATGAACTACGTATCGCCTCGTGAGCTGGCCACCGGGCTGCGCGCCATGGCCGGGCTGTGCGTGGGGGCGGCGTACTTCGAGGTCTTCTCCAGTGCCGACGATGCCACGGGCGACTTTACCCGGGCGGAGGCGCGGCATCCCCGCTGGTGGCGGTCGCTCTTTCGGCGCACGGGATGGAGCGCGCTGGGCATGCACTTGTACCTGCCGGCACCCATGGAGGGGGTGGCGGCGGCGCTGGAGCGGGCGCGATAGCTGGAGCCTGCGGACGGGTGGCGCCTCGTTGACACGCCCCCGTCACGCAGCATTTTGTCGAGATCGCTGCCGCCCATTCCGGTCCGCTGCGAACCATGAGGGGAGGCGCTGGTGCGGCTGCAGTCTCGGTTGATGGGG
>CAZVDJ010000152.1:0-8205 GCA_964626245.1 uncultured Gemmatimonadaceae bacterium | reverse complement strand
GTAGCGCCCCCCCTCGCGCGGCTCCACCGTCGCGCCCGATGATGCGAACCACTCATTCACCAGCGCGGGCGTGGTGAGCGCGTGAAAGACGACCGGCGGCGGCGCGGCGATGGTGCGTTGCACGCGCACCCGCGGGTGCGGATCGGTGTAGTCGGGGAGGTCGACCCATCCCCCTCCGGCCAGGTGCGCGGTCAGGTTCGCGAACGCCAGGCGCCAGTGGTCGTCCACCAGCTCGCGCGTCCGGTTACCGGGCAACTCGCCGAGCACCTCGTGGCGCACGGTGAGCGCGGTGCGCTGGCCGTCAGCCGCAAGCGTCCACCACACCTCCGTCGGGACGCCAGCGATGTCCCAGCTGAAGCCGAGCGTGCTGTGCGGCGCCCAGCCGACCAGGCGCTGCGTGGACAGGCTCTCGCTGGGGGCGCCCAGGGTGTGGCGCCCCCAGAACCGGAAGGGCGCCCCGACCTCGCGACCCACGTCCGCGCGTTCGGCAAACCACCGCATGAGCGGTTCGCTGGCCGACAGCGCCTCGAAGACCACGCCTGTCGCGGCGTCCAGGCGCGTGGTGAAGGTGTGCGTGAACGGCATCGCGGTCGGGGTGCGGCGTGCGGTGCGGACTACCGGGCCACCCGGTTGCCGGCGATGAAGACGCCGTGGATGCGCCGAACGTTGGAGATATCGGCGAGCGGGCTGGCGTCCAGGACGATGAAGTCGCCCCACTTGCCGGGTTCCAGCGTGCCCAGGTCGCGCTCCAGCTTCAGGCAGCGCGCGGCGTCGCCCCACGCCGCCTGGAGCGCCTGGCGCGGTGTGAGCCCGGCCTTGACCATCAGTTCCAGCTCCATCAGCTCGAAGTAGCCCTGGAAGCGCCCCGCCGGCCCGGTGTCGGTTCCCATGGCGATGGTGACGCCTGCATCGGCCATGCGCCGCACGTTGCGGCTGGCGACATCGAGCGCGGCCTTGTAGCGCTGGGCGCTGCTGCTGGCGCGCACCGCCGCCTGTCGCTGCGGGTCGCGCCCCTGCGCCACCCACTCGCGGTTGGCGTGCGCCTGGAAGAGCGGGTCCTCGAACCACGGCGGCGTCGATTCGTACACGAAGGTCGAGACCTCACGCATGAGCGTCGGCGACACGCAGACGTCCTTCGCCTTGAGCGTGGCCAGCAGCGTGGCGTCCATCTCGCGGTCGCGCACGCTGTGCGCCACCAGGTCGGCGCCTGCGGCGAGCAGCGCGGTCGCGTCGTCGTGGTAGAAGAGGTGCGCCGCCAGCCGCAACCCGCGTGCGTGCGCCTCGTCGATCACGGCGCGATACGCCTCGGGCGGCATCTTGCGCGCCGTCCCCAGGTTGTCGTCCACGCGGATCTTCACGATGTCGGCGCGCTGGCTGGCGACCGCTGCCGCGTGTGCGCGCGCCTCGGCCGCGGTGGCGCCCGTCACCACCGGCCCCGCCACGAAGACGCGCGCGCGGGCCAGCGTCGGCGTGGCCTGCGCGTCGCGCGCCGCAAAGACCTCGGCCGGCTCGCCGCCCAACGAATACACGGTCGTCACGCCATAGGCGGCATAGGTGGAGAGGTCCGCCACCCCGTTCACGTGGCCATGCGCGTTGATCAACCCCGGCATGATCACCTTGCCGTCCAGCGCCACGCGCTCGGCGCCGGCGGGAATGGCCACCTGCGACGCGGGGCCCGCCGCCAGCACGCGACCATCGCGCACGACCAGCGTGGCGTTAGGCACCGGTGGCCGCGCCGTTCCGTCGATGAGCGTGGCGCCGGTGAAGGCGCGCAGCTGGGCCCCGGCCGGTGAAGCGCCGACCAACGTGACGAGGGCGAGCGCGCTGAGCGAGGCGCGCGACAGACGCGAGGCGCGCGGGAGTGGATGTGGGTTTGGCATGCCGCGAAGATCGCCCGCGTCTCAGCCGAGGGTAAGGAACTCCTCCGACACCCACTTCTGGTCGGCACCAATGCGGCACCAGCCGTCCTGTCGCTCGTGCACGAAGACTTCCTGTCCCTTGGCCAGCGATGCCAGGCGCGCGTGGTCCTTGCCGGGGCCGTTGCGCACGTTGAGCGCCTCGGCGCGGACCGTCGCGCGCTCCACGGGGTGGGTGAAGCGCCGGGCCACCCACTCGTCGCGCCCGGACGCCACACGCAGCCACCCGCTGCGCTCCTCGAAGACGCGCAGGATGCTGCCCAGCGAAGTGGCGCCCACCTTGGCCGCGTCCCCCGACGGCCCCTGGCGCACGTTGAGCGTGCTGGCCGTAACGGCCGCGTAGGTCATGCCCGCGGCCGGCGCGGGTGGTGTCGCACGCCCCGGCATGGCGTCGCGCACCGCGGGATAGAAGGAGCGCTGGGCATTGGCCACCGCATTGCCGCCGAAGAAGGCGGTTCCCGGGCAGCTCTTGGTCTTTCCGGCGCCATTGGTGCGCGCGCCGGTGTCCAGGTGGAACCAGTGATGGTACACCACGTGGTCCGCATCCACGGGAATGGCAAACCGGCGGCAGAGGGCCGCCGTCATGCGCACGGCCGTGGCGCGATGTGCCGCCGACATCGTGTCGCGCCCGGCATCGAAGTTTCCCAGGTGCTCGATGCAGATGGCGTTGGCGTTGTTCCCCTTGATGCAGGCTGGCGTCTGCTCCAGCGGCCGGCCGGTGACGATGCTCCCGTCGGGATAGGTGGTGAAGTGCTGGCCGATGTCGCCCCAGCCGTTGTTGGCCACGTGGTGCTGCTTCATTCCCAGCTGCAATGCGAAGTGGTTGGCGCCGGTGAACTGCGCGTACGCCGGCGACCACGTGTGGTGCTGCTGGACGAAGAGCACGGTGCGGGTGACCTGCTGCGCCCGGATCCACGGCTCGAACTCGGCGAGCGTGAGGCGCGTGAAGCCGTGTCTGGTTTCCATTCCCCAGCTTGCCGGCTGCCACGGGCGCCGGCAAGGGGGCTCAGCCGCGCGCGCTCCCGATGTCCACTGAGATCGTGCGCCACTTCCCCTGCCAGAAGCGCCAGATGGAAAGGACGCAGCGGGTCACGTGACCGGCGAGGATGGCGCGCCAGATGTCGGCCGGGTCGAGCGTTCCGAAGCGCTGCACCACCCAGCACAGCCCCAGCGGAATCGCGAGCTGCGAAACGAGGGAGATGTAGAGCGGCGAGCGCGTGTCACCCGTTCCCTGCAACCCGCCCGTGTACGTGAGCGCCACCGCGATGAACAGCCCCGACACGCTGAGGTAGCGCAGCAGCTCCGCCCCGATGTCGAGGACGGCGGGGTCGGTCATGCCGAACAGCCCGAGCAGCGTCCGTGGAATGAGGACGAAGAGCAGCCCCATGCCGGCCGCCCCGACAGCCGCAATGCGCGCCGCCTCGAACGCCGAGCGCGCGGCCCGGTCCGGGCTCCCCGCGCCGAGGCTCTGTCCCGCGACGGTCGCCACCGCCCCGGTCAGGCCGGTGGAGGTCCACGTGATGAGGGAGAAGAGCTCCGTGTAGCCCACGGCGTAGGCGGCTTGCGCCTGGCCGCTCATGGCCAGCGACCCGATGAAGCCCAGGAGCATCACCCCGCCCACGTTCATGGCCACCCCCTGCACGCCGCTGGGCAGGCCGAAACGGAAGAGGGCGCGGATGATCGCCCAGTCGGGGCGCGGGAAGCCGTGCGGAAAGCGCACCACCCATCGCCCCGTCCACAGCGACCAGAAGGCGAAGAGCCCCACCAGCCCGGTGGCGAGCGCGGTACCAATGGCCGCCCCCGACGTGCCGAGGGCCGGGATGGGACCGAGGCCGCGGATGAGGATCACGTTGAACGTGATGTTGAGCGCCGTGACCGCGAGCCCCAGCCGGAGCGGCGTGCGCGCATCGCCCGCCGAGCGCAGCGCCCCGCCCACCATGTAGAAGAGGAGCATCCCCACGCCGAAGACGAACATGATGCGCAGGTAGCCCAGCGCCTCGGCCTGCACGGCCGGCGCGGCATTCACGAGCGTGAGCAGGCGCGGCGAGGCGAAGTACCCGATGGGCGCCATCACGCCCACCGACAGGAGGACCGCCACCAGGAAGGCCTGCTGCACCGTCCGGTTGACCTTCTCCGGATCGTTGGCCCCCACGAAGCGCGCGACCAGCACGCTCATCCCGATGAAGAGCGACGAGATGAAGGCGATGACCACCAGGTAGATCTGCAGGCTCACGCCGATGGCAGCGTTCCCCTGGTAGCCCACGAAGTGCCCCACCATGGCGTGGTCGATGACCCCCTGCAGTCCGCCAATGACGTTCTGCAGCATCGTGGGCCAGGCGATGCGCCAGATGGCCGGAAGGAGCGGCCCCTCGACGATGGCGCGGTCGTAGGTGCGGGCGCGCCCGGCGCCGGCGGGAACGGCACTCACTGCGCGCGCCGCCTCAGCGCTCGCGACGGCCGGTGAAGGTGGCGGTCCCCATGCCACCCATCTCCAGCGTCCCCTTGAGGTTGTCCTTGTCCGTGAGCACCGCGACAAAGGTGAAGGCCGGCGTCCCCTCGGGGACGTTGGTGAAGGCGAAGCGCAGGGTATCGCCCTTGATCGTCCCCTCCAGCGGCCGCACCCCCATGCGGGACGACTCGTACGTCCCGGTCACCTTCTCCCCGGCCTGCTTGAACGTCACCGTGGGGTAGCCTGTCCCGTTTTCCGTGGTCACGGCAAAGGCCCAGCGGCCGGTCACGTCCACGGGCTGTACGGCGACGCCCAGCCGAGCGGGCAATGACGCATGCACCGCCAACGGACGAACGGCGAACGCCGCGCACGCGAGGACGGCGACGCGGGCGATGGCGACGGTGACTCGGCGAGGAACGGAGAGGCGAGGCATGCGAATCGGGGCGATCGGGAGGGCGCGAGGCGGGTGCGCGGCGGGGATGCCCGACAATGCTAGCGTGGCGCCGGCATCTGCGCCCGCCCGCGCGCGAAACGAGCCGGCGGCGACCACGCCGTCACCTCCCGGCGCCGGGGAGGCCGCGGCGCCGACGCGCCCGGCCGGGACTCGTCAGGCATGCGCGCCCTCGGCCGAGGGCGCCTGGCGCGCCGTGATGAGGCGGTAGTCGGCGCCCCGCACGCGCGACACGGTGCGCCGGAAGCGGCCGACCCCAAAGGGCCAGAGCGCGGAGTTGCGCCCCGTGGCGTCCAGGTACCACGAATGGCACCTGCCGCTGTTCCAGACCGTGCCTTGCAGCTCGCGGTCCACCCAGCTTACGTACCGGCGCTGCGCGTCGCGCGTCGGCTCGGCGGCCAGCGCGCCCCGACGCTGCATGAGCGACAGGACGCCCAGCACGTGACGAATCGGGGACTCCACCATCAGCATCACCGAGGAGTGCCCGAGCCCGGTGTTGGGGCCCAGCAGGAAGAAGAAGTTGGGGAAGCCGGTGGCGGTCGTCCCCATGTACGCCGGGGGACTCCCCTTCCACGCGTCGGCCAGCGTGCGTCCGTCGCGACCGCGCACGTGCGGGGCAAGCGGCGGGTCGGTAGCCCGGAACCCCGTCCCCAGGATGATCCTGTCCACCGGACGCTCGCGCGCGTCGATGGTGAGCACCCCGCGCGGCGTGACACGCTGGATGGCCGTCGTGACCGTTTCCACGTTGGGCTGCGCCACGGCCGGGTAGAAGTCGTCGGATAGAAGGATGCGCTTGCATCCGATGGCGTACGATGGCGTGAGCCGCGCGCGCAGCGCCGGCTCGTGCACCTGCGACGCCAGGTGCCGCCTGGCCATCCAGGCGACCAGCGGCCGCATCGCGGCGTGACGGAACGGGACGAACTGCACCGCCGACGCCCCCGTTCCGATCACCGCCACCGTCCGCCCGGCGAGCGCATGCGCGTGATCCCAGCGCGCCGAATGAAAAAGCCGCCCGCCAAAGGTCTCCAGTCCCGGGATCCTCGGCGGCGCGGGGTCCCTCAGCGGCCCGCTCGCCATCACGACCATCGAGGCCCGCCAGCTGCCGCTCGTCGTGGCCAGCGTCCATATGGTGCGCCGTGTCGTCCCATTCGGCGGAGTGCAGCGCCTCTCCAAAGGCGAAGTGCGGCGCCAGGCCGTACTGCTCGGCGCATCGTGCCAGGTACCGCTCGATCTCTTCCCGCGGCGAGAAGACCCGGCTCCAGTCGGGGTTGGGCGCGAAGGAGAAGGCGCCGGATCGCCATCCCGATGCCCGAGAAGCCGGCGCCCACGATGGCAATGCGGACGGAACGAGGGTCAGGAGGCAAGCGGGACGGGGCGACGGAGGGGACCCGGGACCACGGAAGGGGGAGACGCGCGGGGCCGAAGAGGAGATATTGTGCGGCACGTCGCCGGCACAATAGCCGGCCCGGCCGGCCTTCCACACCCGGCACTCCACCCGCTCGTTCATCGCACGTGTCCTCCATTCCGCCGTCTCCGCCGCATTTCGAGATCCCCATCGTCGTGTCGCCCGAGGACATCGACGACATGGAGCATGTGAACAACGTCGTCTACCTGCGCTGGGTGCAGGACGTGGCGCTGGCGCACTGGCGTGCGCACGCCACGCCGGAGATGCTGCGCGAGCTGGGGTGGGTGGCATCGCGCCACGAGCTGGACTACCTGCGGGCAGCGGTGCTGGGTGACCGTGTGGTGGCGCGGACCTGGGTGGGGGCCATCGACTCGCGTCGCTTTGAACGCCTCACCGAGATCGTCCGCGCGAGCGACGGCGTCGTGCTGGCGCGCGCTCGGACGCTCTGGCTCATGGTGAGCCGCATGACCGGCCGGATCTCGCGCATCAGCGACGAACTGCGGGCGCTTTTTGCCGATGCCGCGGCCAGCGCCCTGGGCGGTGAGCAGGCCGTGCAGGGGACATAGCGAAGGGGCGGTGCGCCCTGTAGCGTCATTGCCCACCGCCAGCTCGTCCCCGCCTTTCTCGAGGGTCCCAGGCATGAAGAATCCATCGTTCGTCGTCCTTGCCGCCGCGCTCACGCTTGGCGGCTGCACGCTGCAGCGGGTCGTGCCCTCCATGTCGTCCGACGCCGGCAGTGCCGACGACCATGTCGCGCACATGAGCGCCGCCGACCTGCGCGCCCCTGAGCGCGCGCCGCTGCCGCGCGGCGCCGACGGCCAGGCGCAACAGGGGACGGCCGGGATTCCCGCCAGCAATGCCACGGCTGCGGCGCGCCTGGCCGCCTCACCACGTCATGGCGAGTGGGTGAAGATCGCGTGGGAGCCCGGCTCGTCCGATTCGCTGATGGCGTGGATCGTCTACCCCAAGTCCTCGGCCAAGGCGCCCGTGGTCGTGGTGGTGCACGAGATTTTCGGGCTGGCGTCGTGGGTGCGTGCGGTGGCCGACCAGGCGGCGGCCGACGGCTTCATTGCCATCGCCCCCGACTTCCTGTCGCGCGTTCGCGGCGGACCGAGCCAGATCGAGCTGTCGGGCGACAGCGCGCGCCGGCTCATTGCCGGGGTGAACCCTGCCGAACGCAATCGCGCGATCGTCGCCGCGGCCAACTACGCGATGATGCAGCCCGCGGCCGAGGCGAAGTACGCCGTCTTCGGCTACTGCTGGGGAGGGGCCACCACCTTCATGCACGCGGTGCACGGCGGGGTGAAGGGGTTTGTGGGGGGCGTGGCCTACTACGGCCTCCCGTACATGACCGGCGGATCGCCGGCCACCGCCACGTCTCCCGCGGTGCCCGCGCGCGTGGACGCCGACTCGATCGCCAGGATCCGGACGCCGATCATGCTGCTGAACGGCTCCAAGGACGCGCGCATCGCCGCCGCCATGCCGCAGCTGGACTCGATCATGAAGGCCAAGGGGAAGCAGTACACCGGGATCAACTACGAGGGTGCGGTGCACGGCTTCCTGCGCGCGCAGGACGACCCCAAGGCCCAGCGTGACGAGGCCGAGGAGGCTGCCAACCTCGCCGCGTCCAAGGACGCGTGGCCCAGGATGCTCGGCTTCCTGCGGCAACAGTTCGGCAGCAGGTAGGGCGCGTCGTCACCAGCCGCGTGGGGTGTCGTCCGTGCGACGGATCCCCCCACGCGGCGCGGCGCGTCAGGCACCGCTGGCCGAATAGACCACCTTCCCTCCAACCGTGGTCTGCACCACCCGCACATCCTTGATCGTCCCGGGGTCGACGTCGTGCGGGTCGCGTTCCAGCACGACGAAGTCGGCCCACTTGCCCGCCGTGATCGACCCCTTCGACGCCTCCTCGTACGAGGCGCGGGCGCCATGGATCGTCGCGATGCGCAGCGCCTCGTCCACGGTGACCTTCTGGTTGGGCCCC
>CAZVDJ010000151.1:0-8230 GCA_964626245.1 uncultured Gemmatimonadaceae bacterium | reverse complement strand
CCGGCGGGCAGCGCATGGGGGCGCGCGCCATGCGGATGCTGCAGCGCGTGCCGGCGCAGTCGAGGTTGACGCCGCGCATGGCGCGCACCGCGTCCTGCAGCGTGCTGGCTCCCATGGTCTCGATCTGGGACCGCGTGAGGTACTGTCCGCGTCCCTGCGAGCGCCGCCGCTCGAAGTCCATGTAGCGTCGCCCGAGGGGTGAGGGGGCCTCGACCTCCACGGTGGGGAGCGCCTGGGCGGTGGCGCCGGCGGCCGGGTCGGAGATGGAGTCGAGTTCGATGTCTCGCTCCATCCGCTCGCCGTTGGCCAGGGCGACGGAGAAGGTGGTCGTGGGGTAGCCCGGGGCCCGCACGTTGAAGCGCACGATCCCTGCGGCCAGGTCGTGGAAGCGATAGTAGCCGAAGGAGTCGCTCGTGACCACGCGGCCGTCACCGGCATGGGTGATCCGCGCCCCGCTGATGGGGCCCTGGGTGCTGCGGTTGACCACCGACCCGAAGAGTCGCGCGGAGCCGCTCTGCGCCGTGAGTGGGGTGGTCCCCAGGACGACCACGGCGCAGGCGAGGGCGCGCCAGCAACCGGGCACTGCCGTTCGTGAAGGAGGCCGAGTCATGGTGGATCGAGTGGTGAATTCCTGCGGACGCGCAACGGTGCCTCGCAGAACTTTGCCAAACCTTCATGCCGCGCGAAAGGCATATGGGACGGCGGGTTGCGCCTTGGTACGGCCGGCGACATAATGGCGCGTCTCGACGTCCCTGTTACACGGCTGATAACGGTCCCGTTCCCGTCATCCCTTGACGAAGCGTTCCGAAGCGGCCATGGCAGGGATGTCGTGGTTCCCCAGCCACACCCCCCCCGCGGAGAGGATTCTCCTTATGCAGCGACGAGTGGTCCGGCGTTTCCTTGCAGTCGCCGCCGCCGCTTTCGCCCTGGCGACAGGCGCGACAGCGGCAGAGGCACAGAATGCGGTGTTCACAGGAAGAGTGACGTCCATCGCCGGTCCGTTGGGCGGTGCGAGCGTCGGCATTCCGGAGTTGGGCGTTGGCGCCATCACGGGACTCGACGGGCGCTATTCGTTCACCGTCGACGTGGCGCGCGCCAGCGGACGGCAGATCACGGTGGTCGTGCGCTACATCGGCTACAAGCCGAAGCGCATGCCGGTGACGCTCGAGGCCGGACGCATCGAGAAGGACTTCGAGCTCGAGCGCGACGTCCTCTCGCTGGAACAGATCGTCGTGACCGGCGTGTCCGACGCGACCTCGCAGACCAAGACGGCGTTCTCCGTCGCGGTCGTGGACAACAGCGCCATCAAGGATGCGCCGTTCCCGTCGCCGGTGGCGGCGCTGAGCGGCAAGGTGGCCGGCGCGAGCGTCGTGTCGAGCACTGGCCAGCCGGGTGAAGCACCGGCGATCCGCCTGCGCGCGGCCACGTCGCTCACCGGCCGGCAGGACCCGCTGATCATCGTGGACGGCACGATCACGCGACTCGGCCTGGCCGACATCAATGCCGAGGACATCGAGCGCGTCGAGGTGATCAAGGGGGCCGCCGCGTCCTCGCTCTACGGCTCGGATGCCGCCAACGGCGTGGTGCAGATCTTCACGAAGCGCGGCGCCAATCTGGCCGACGGCCAGCTGGTGGTGCAGGTGCGCAACGAGTACGGGCAGAGCGAGCTGCGTCGCTTCCCGCCCAACAACATGTCGCACAACTACCGGTTGAATGCCGACGGCTCGTTCTTCAAGGACGCGTCGGGCAATCGCGTGACGGAGAACGACCGCATCTCCGACAACGCGTATCCGGAGACCTACAATCACTACGACCAGGTCTTCCGGTCCGGCACGTTCATGACGAACTACGCGTCGATCGGGCAGCGCCGCGGGGACCTCAACTACAATGTCTCCTTCCAGAACACCAAGGAGACGGGGGTGCTCAACCTGCTGAGCGGCTTCAACCGGCAGAACTTCCGGGTGAACCTGGACCAGTCGCTGAGCGACAAGCTCGACTACCAGGTGGGCGCGTTCTACGGGCGGTCGAATGCCGACCAGGCCGAAGGATCGGCCGACATCTTCTTCGGGCTGCGCTTCCTCGAGCCCAACATCAACCTCGAGGCGAAGAACAAGGACGGGTCGCCGTACCTGGCCAACATCCGCCAGCCACCTGCGTCCGGGAACCTGTCCAACCCGCTCTACGCGCTCAACAACGCGGAGACGAGCAACGGGCGCGACCGCTTCACGGGGACGTTCAAGCTGCGGTATCGGCCGTTCTTGTGGCTGACGGCCGAAAGCAACGTCAACTACGACCAGGCGTCGCGGAACTACACCCAGTTCCGTCCCACGGGATTCCTCAACTCTGCCGGTGTCGGCGACAAGGGGTCGCTCTATCGCCTGATCGAAAACGATCGCGCCATGAACCTGGGCGCGACGCTCACCTCGCAGCGCCAGATCTTCAGCTGGATGACCAACACCAGCAAGCTGGCGTGGGTGATGGAAGACCAGACCAACAACTTCGTCGACGTCAACGCGACGGCGCTGACGGTGCCCCGGGTGCCCGAGTTCGCCGCCGCGTCCCGTGACCCCAGCTTCCCGATCATCCCGGGGTCCGGCACCGAGACGATCCGCAACCAGAATCTCTTCGCGATCACGACGTTCGACATCAAGGACCGCTACATCGTCGACGGCCTGATCCGTCGAGACGAGTCGTCGCTCTTCGGCGCCGACCAGCGCTCCGCGAACTACTTCCGCGTGTCGGGCGTCTGGCGCGTCTCCGAGGACATCAAGTTCCCCGGCGTCGATGAGTTCAAGCTGCGTGCCTCGTACGGCACGGCGGGGCTGCGCCCGATCTTCAATGCGCAGTACGAAGTGCTCGACGTTTCGCAGGGGAGCCCGCAGAAGATCACGCTGGGCAACCCTGACCTGAAGCCGGCGCTCTCGAAGGAGCTCGAGTACGGCTTCAACCTGAACTTCCTCAGCAACTTCACCCTCGAGTACTCGTACTCCGACAAGGTCACCAGCGACCAGATCCTGCTGGTGCCGGTGAGCTCGGCGACGGGCTACCGCAACCAGTGGCGGAATGCCGGCGAGCTGTCAGGCACCACGCACGAGGTCTCGCTGGGCGCCGTCCTGCTCTCCAAGCGCGACTTCTTCTGGCGCATGAACGTGGTGGGTGACCGCACGCGCCAGACGATTACCGACCTGAACGTCGCACCGTTCCTGGTCGGTCCCGACCCGAACGACGGCAACACGCGCATCTTCCGCATCGCGCCGGGGCAGAAGTTCGGCGTGATCTACGGGTCGCGCTGGATCACCAGCGATGCCCAGCTTGCCGAGACGATCAAGTCGGGCCGCCTTACCGGGACGCCGGCCGACTACGTCAAGAACGAGGAAGGGTTCATCGTGCGGAAGTCGCAGCACCGCACACTGGCCGAGGTCCCGCTGAAGTACTACACGGAGGATGGCACGTCGGTCATGGAGATCGGCGACGTCAACCCCGACTTCAACCTGGGCTTCGGCTCCAACATCCAGTGGAAGGGGCTGAGCATCGCCGCGCAGCTCAACTGGGTGAAGGGGGGCGAGATCTACAACTACACGCGCCAGTGGCCCTTCAACGAGTTCCGTGACCCGGTCATCGACCAGCGCGCCAAGCCGGCCGAGGAGCGGAAGCCCACGACGTACTACTCGACGTTCTACAACAACTTCGACGCGAACGACTACTTCGTGGAGAACGGCACGTTCCTCCGCCTCCGCGAGCTGGCCGTCAACTACAACGTGCCGAAGGCGTGGATGGGCAAGCTTGGACTGGGCATGCTGAACAACACGCGCGTCGGTGTCGTCGGGCGCAACCTGTGGACCCGCACCAACTACTCCGGCTACGACCCGGATGTGACGGGCCCGGGCGGCGGCAATCCCTTCGCCTATCGCGTGGACTACTTCACGTATCCCACGTTCCGGACCGTCACGTTCATGCTCGAACTCGGCTACTGATCCCTCGACCCGACCTCAGGAGACTTACTCGCATGCATTACGCGAATCTGGTTCGGGCCGCCGCTGCCGTCGCGCTCGTGGCGATGGGAGCGTGCAAGTCGCTCGACGTCCAGAACCCCAACGAACCGGACGCCAAGCGCGCCCTGTCCGATCCCGCCGCCCTCGAGGCACTGGCGGGAGGGACGCTTCGCACCTGGCACAACACCTACCAGGGAATGGAGGCGGCCGGCGTCATGACGACGCAGGCGCAGTCCTTCACGTCGTCCTGGAACAACTTCAACATGAACTTCTACTCGTCCGTGGATCAGGACGGGACGCGCAACACGCGCGCGTGGCAGAACGATCCGTCGCTCGCCGGCCGCACCAGCGTGCAGTGGCTCTGGACGGGCTACTACAGCATGCTGTCGTCGGCCACCGACGTCGTGCGCGCCATTCGCGTGGACAACGTCGTGATCAACACACCCGCCGATACAAGGCGCGCCGAGGCGATCGCACTCCTCATGCAGGGCGCTGCGCTGGCGGGAATCGCGATCAACTACGACAAGGGCTACATCGTCGACGAGACGTCCGACCTTGCCACCCTCGCGTACTCGAATCGCAAGCAGATTCGCGACGCGGCGGTGACCAAGCTCGTCGCAGCGGCGACGGTGGCCAAGGCGAACAGCTTCACCACGCCGGCCGGATGGACAAACGGGCGGGCGTACTCCAGCGACCAGATCGCGCGCATTGCCTACACCATGGCTGCCGCGACGCTGGCCTATTGGCCGCGCAACGCCGCCGAGAACGCCGCCGTCAACTGGGCGCAGGTGGTGACCTACGCGTCGCAAGGCATGTCGAGCGGCACGCCGTTCGACTTCGTCTTCGTGGGTGACGGCTGCAGCGCCTGGTGCAACGAGCTGCTCTTCTGGTTCGACGCGCTGGACGGCGGCCGCGTGCACACGCGTGTGTCCAACATGCTCGATCCGGTCACCCAGAAGCATCCGTGGCCAGGCAGCCCGGGCAACCTCCAGCCGAATTCCGCCGACGCCCGCCTGGGTGACGGCTCGTACGGCGACGAGGGACTGGCCGACTACATCGGGACCACGCCACGCACGGAGAACGGCGGGAGCGACTTCGCCTGGTCGGCTGTTGCCCCGTTCCGCCCCGATCGCGGCAGCTACCACCAGTCCAACCTGGGGCACGTTCGCTACGACCTGAGCGGCAACCAGGATCCCACGGCGATCTACGGAGGCTTCGGGCCGGCGCCCACCTTCACGGCAACGCAGAACGACCTGCTGTGGGCGGAAGGGCTCATCCGCACCAATGGCAACCTGACCACCGCCGCCAACCTCATCAATCGCTCGCGCGTGGGTCGCGGAAAGCTCGCGCCCGCCGCTGGCACCGAGTCGGCGGCCAGCTTGCTGGCGAAGCTGAACTACGAGAACGAAATCGAGATGATCGGACTCGGATCGGTCCCGTATTACAACCGCCGTCGCCTCGACGGTCTCATCACCGGCACCCCTCGTGAGATGCCAGTCCCAGCGCTCGAACTGGGCGTCCTGGGCCAGCCGCTGTACTCATGGGGTGGTTCGAACCCGCCGAGCTCACCCACCCCTCCCTGATCGCGCATCGGCTATAAGCAGGCGATCACGAGTCTGGACTGACGGCTGGCGCGATCCCGATACACCGGGACCGCGCCAGCCGTCGGTACGTTGGGGCATCCGAACCGGAACTATCGTACGTACGCGATACGTGCGGACGCCCAGCGGGTAGGTCGATCGGATTACCGCTGGGATCGTGGAGACGTGCCGCGGTCCGGTCTGGCTGAGCGCCGCTGCGCCGAGTCGGCCATGGACTCGATGCGGCGCGCCACGGCGCTCGCCCCTCGCAGGAGCGAGTCCGCGGCCGCCCTGGTGCGCGGAAGGTCGGCGTGTGCGCGCAGCGTCGCGCTGTCGGTGGGAGCGAGCCCGGAGGCGGCGCTCAACCGGGCGTCGGCGCCACGAATGCTCCGCATGGTCCCGTCGAGCGCCTGCACGGTACGCCGCAGCGAGTCCAGCTCCTCCCGCTGCAGCGAATCCAGGAGCGCCTGACGCTCGGCCAGGCGAATGGCCGCCGCGTCTGGGCCACGCGGCTTGGCCGCCCAGCGCGTGAGCGCAGCCACGCCGACCAGGGCGGCGGCCAGCGTGAGCCCGGCGCCGATTCCCGCCCAGCGCAGCGCGCGCTCGGACAGCGCGACGCTCCGGGGCTGCTCCGTGTCATGCGGAATGAAGAGCAGGGTCCAGCGCTTCACGGGAAAGGGCGCAGGGGGACGAATGGACCACATGGCGAGAGGGGCAGGGGCGCCTCTCGCCGCACGCGTGGGAGTTACCGGTTGGGGGCTCCGCTCGGCAAGGTCGGCCATCACAGCCGCCCTGCGGCCGGGGCCGGCGTGCCGATCAGCCCGGTGGGGCCTGCGGCTGCTCCTTCGGGAAGAGCGGGGCCGGCTTGCTAACGCGCCACCCGGTGGCGTCCAGCGCGGCGAGCCCTGCGAACCGCTGCTCACCCGGCGATCCCGGCGCGCCAAGGGCCGTCCAGAGCTCCCGTGTCTTCAGCGGCATGAAGGGGTGCAGGAGGACGCAGTGCCGCGCCAGGTGACGCGCCAGGGCGCCCATGGTGCGCTCGAGTTCGGCACGCTGGGCCGGGTCCTTGGCCAGTCGCCATGGCGCTTGCCGGTCGACGAACTCGTTGCCGCGCGCCACGGAGTTCCACACCGCCTTGAGCCCTTCGTGCAGCAGGAAGCCGCGCTCTCCGTTCATCGCCGAGTGGTAGTCGGAGATGTCGTTCGCGTCGCCCTCGTCCAGCCAGGTTGGCCCGGCGCCGGGGACGACCGCGTCACAGTACTTCTCGATCATCGAGATCGTGCGGCTGGCGAGGTTTCCCCAGGCGTTGGCCAGGTCGGCGTTGTAGCGCTCCTCGAATCGTTCCCACGAGAAGTTGCCGTCGGCGTCGAACGGAACTTCCCGCATCAGGAAGTAGCGAAAGGCGTCGGCGCCGTAGCGGTCGATCGCCTCCCCCAGCTCGAGCTTCACGCCGGCCGACTTGGAGAATCGCTCGCCGCCCAGGTTGACGAAGCCGTGCGCCCAGACCTTGCGAGGAAGGGGGAGCTCCGCGGCCTGCAGCATGGCCGGCCACACCACGGCGTGCAGGCGCGTGATGTCCTTGCCCACCACGTGCACGTCGGCGGGCCAGCGCTCGCGCCATCCGGCATCGGGATAGCCCGTGGCCGTGAGGTAGTTCGGCAGGGCGTCGAACCAGACCCAGGTGCCTTGCGGGACACCGTCGGAGGTGGCGATGGGGAAGGGGATCGCCCACGACAGCCGCGAGCGGGTGATGGAGATGTCCTCCAGCCCCTGCTCGATGAGCGAGAGGATCTCGTTGCGCCGCGACTCGGGTTGCAGGAAGTCGGGGCGCTCGGCGAAGAGGCGGCGCAGGAACCCCTCGTACCGGGACAGGCGGAAGAACCAGTTGCGCTCCTGCGTCCATTGCAGCTCGCGGGTGGGGTGCACGATGCACTTCCCGTCGACGATCTCCGCGTCGCGCTTGAACAGCTCGCACCCTACGCAGTACCACCCGTCGTACGACTTCTCGTAGTAGTCGTCCGGCGAGGCGTCACGGATGCGCTTGATGAGGGCGCGCACGCCGGACTTGTGGGCGGGGTCGGTGGTACGGATGAACTGGTCGTACGAGATGGAGAGGCGCGACCACATCCCCTGGAAGCGCTCGGCGATCCCGTCGACGAAGTCCTGCGGCGACAGCCCGCGATCGGCTGCCGTCTGCGCCACCTTCTGCCCGTGCTCGTCCATCCCGGTGAGGAAGTGCACGTCGCGCCCCGCCAGCCGCATGTACCGCGCGATGACGTCGGTCCCGATCTTCTCGAAGGCGTGCCCCAGGTGGGGATCGCCATTGGCGTAGTCGATGGCTGTCGTGATGTAGAAACGGCTCACGCCCCCTCTCCTGGTGCGGGCTTGTTGCGGTCATCGGACGGCGCAGAGTCCCCGGCATCGTCCCCGGCGGCGCGTCCGCCACGATCGGGACGCTCGCCGCGGTCTCCCCGCTCGCCGCGCGTGCGGCGGCCGCCCCGGCGCCCACGGCGACGGCGCATGCGGCGCTCTCCCTCGTCGCCGGCCGGGTTCGCGTCCCGCGTTGCCTCGGGCGACTCGTCATCGGCGCCATCCGGCACTCCCTCGTCCTGCTCGTCCGGCGCAACGGGCGAGTGGGAGCGCGCTGGGGAGGGTGCG
>CAZVDJ010000150.1:0-8252 GCA_964626245.1 uncultured Gemmatimonadaceae bacterium | reverse complement strand
GGTGGCGCAGCGGCTGCGCCGCAACCCGGAGTTTGTCCCGCCCGACGTGCGCTCCATGCTGGCGTACGACCTGCCGTCACCCTCGCGGCCGCTGTCGCGCGAGGAAGACGGACGCCGCTACGACGTGCACGTCTTCCAGCGCGCGCTCTTTCCGCTCACGGCAGGCACCCACGTCCTGGCTCCTGCGCGCCTGACGTACTCGCTCCCGCTCAGCAACTCCTTCTTCAGCCGCGAGGAGACGCACTCGGCGCGGACCGGGGCGCTCACCATCGTGGCGCAGGAGCCGCCGCTGGCCACGCGGCCGGCGGACTACACGGGGGCAGTGGGCCGGTTGAGCGTGAGCGCGCGCGTGGACACCCCCAGCGCGCGCGTCGGCGATCCGGTGACGCTGGTGGTTCGCGTGCAGGGGACGGGCAACGTCTCGCTCTTCCCGCGCCCGTCGCTGGCGCTCCCCTGGGGCGATGCGGTGAACGGCGCCGAGCGTGTCGCCATCGATTCCGGGCTGTCGCTGGTGCAGGGGCGCAAGGACTTCGAGTGGGTGGTGACGCCGCGCCGCGAGGGGACACTCACCGTCCCGTCGGTGCGCTACCCGTACTGGAATCCGTACACCGAGCAGTACGAGGTGGCGCTGACGCAGCCGCTCGACCTGCGAGTGGGGGGTGGAGCGCTCGCGGCGCGCGTGGCCGAGGCGGTGGACTCCACGCCGCGGCTGCCGCTGCGCGAACGGTATCGGGGGGCCATCGCCCCGCCGCTGGACACCTCTCCGGTGCTCTGGGCCCTGCTGGGGGTGGTGCCACTGCCGGCGCTGGCGCTGGCGCTGCGCCAGCGACCGCGCCGACTGCGCCTGACCTCCGTCGACCTGCCGTTGCGGCAGCTCGCCGCTGGGGCGACGGCAGCGCCCTCGGCGGTGCGGCGGGCCTTTGCCGATGCGGTGGCGCGCCGCACCGGAGTTGGCGCCGCCGCGATGACCGATGCCCGCGGACTGGTGCGGGCGCTGCGCCTGGTTGGGGTATCCACGGAAACGGCGCAGCGCGCGCAGTGGGTCCTGGCCGAGATCGACCGCGCGACCTATGGCGGCTCTTCGGACGAGGATGGGGCGGCACTGGCGCGGCGTGCCGCCGACACGTTCGCGGCCATCGACCTGGAGGCCGTGCCGCGGGTGGGGGGAGTGACGGACGCCGGTGCCGGGCACGCGGGGCAGGGGCGCCGTGCGGCGCGCCCCGCCATGCTCCTGCTTGCCTTCGTTGGACTGGAGCTGGGCGCCATCGAGCTGCTGCGCGCCGATCCGGTGATGGAAGCGGCGCGGTTTGCGCTCGGCGCCGAACGATACGCCGCCGGCGACTTCGCCGGCGCGATGATGGAGTATCGCGACATCGTGGAGCGGCAGCCCCGCGCCGCCGATGCCTGGGCCAACCTGGGGACGGCGGCGTGGTACGCGGAGGACAGCGCGACGGCGGCGATCGGCTGGCAGCGTGCGTTGCGCCTGGAGCCGCTGGCCGGTGACGTGCGCGGGCGCCTGGAGGCGACGCCGGGCTTTCGGGCGGGGCTGCTTGGCGACGTCCCCCCGATCCCGGTGGACGGCGCCGCAGCGTTAGGCGCGCTGCTCTGGATCGGCGGGTGGGGGGCGCTGGCCTGGGCGGGCTGGCGCCGGCGCCCCGACCGGCGTGCCGCGGCGTTCGGCGCGCTGGGCCTTGGCGCGACCGTCGGCGTCCTCACCCTCGCGGTGGCGGAGGTGCAGGGGGGACGCGGGCGCGTGGTGGTGGTGGAGCCCGACCGGCTGCGCAGTGCCCCCGCACTGGGGGCGGAGGCGGGGGCGGAGACGATGCGTGCGGAAAGCGCTCGCGAACTCGCGGCGCAGGGCGTGTGGAGCCGCGTGCGCTTCCCGGATGGCCGCACCGGGTGGATGGAAACGCGCCGCCTCGCCTCGCTCGACCTGCGGCGCGCCCCGTAGCCCAGTGCCACGCATCGCCATCCTGCCCAGCGCAGTCGCCGACCAGATCGCCGCCGGTGAGGTGGTCGAGCGTCCGGCATCGGCGGTGAAGGAGTTGGTGGAGAATTCACTCGACGCCGGCGCCACCAGCATCGAGGTGGACGTGGAGGAAGGCGGGCGCATCCTGATTCGCGTGAGCGACGACGGAGGCGGCATGGACCGCGAGGACGCGGCGCTCGCGCTGGCGCGCCACGCAACGTCGAAGATCCGCGCCGCGCAGGACCTGGTGGGGGTGCCGTCGTACGGCTTTCGCGGTGAGGCACTCCCCGCCATCTGCTCCGTGTCGCGCCTGACGCTCGTGAGCGCCACGACCGATGGCGAAGGGACCGAGGTGCGGGCCGAGGGCGGGCACCTTTCGTCGGTGACCCCCGCCGCCCGCCGGCGCGGCACCACGGTGGAGGTGCGCGAGCTGTTTCACAACGTTCCCGCCAGGCGCAAGTTCCTGCGCAGCGCCCGCTCCGAGTGGCGGGCGATTGCCGACACGCTGGTCACCCTGGCGCTCACCCGGCCGGCGTTGCGCCTGCGCGTCACCTCGGACGGGCGCGAGGCGCTGGCGCTTGCCCCCGCCCGCACGTTGCGTGAGCGCGTGGCCGCCGTGTGGGGGAACGAGTACGCGGCGCGCTTCGTGGAGGTGGACGGGGTGCATGGGCCCATTCACGTGACCGGGCTGGCGGAGCGGCCGGGCGACGTGGGTCAGGCGTCGCGCCGCGCCATCGTCATCGTGAATGACCGGGCGGTGCGCGACACCGGGATCGCGCGGGCGGTGGAAGCGGCCTATCGCTCCACGCTTCCCTCCGGGGTGCGACCGTCCTTCATCCTGTCCATCACCCTCCCGGCCGATGTCGTCGACGTGAACGTGCACCCTGCCAAGGCCGAGGTGCGCTTTCACGACCGCTGGGGGACCGAGCGCGCGGTGGAGGCGGTCGTGCAGCGCGCGTTAGGCACGCCCGACGCGGCGAGCTTCGTGGGCGCCCGCAGCTGGTCGCCGGGGAGTGGACTGTCGCCATTGGCGGGGGGGGCGCTGGACGTCCTGCCGCCCTGGCGACCCGCCGCGCCGGCCGACGGACTCTTCGCGGGGCCGGCCGGCACGGAGGGCGATGCGGGCGTGATGGAGGGGGAGCCGTCGCCTCCCTTCGCGACGCGCCCCGGAGGGGATGGCGACGCGGGCGAATTGGGCCGGGAGCCCAGCGGCATGGCGCACGGCGCCGGGGCGGAGCGCGGCGCCGAGGGCGCGACTCCGGTCGTGGTTCCGTCGTTGCTCCAGTTGCGGCGCACCTGGCTCCTGTACGAACACGATGAGGGGGTCGTCCTGATCGACCAGCACTCGGCGCACGAACGGGTGCTGTACGAGCGCTTTCTGGGGATGCTGGACCGCGGCGAGGCGCCATCCCAGCGCCTCCTCTTTCCCGTCACGGTGCACCTGGCGCCCGACGACGCCGAGGCGTTCGAGGGGAGCGCCGACCTGCTGCGACGGCTGGGCTATGAGATCGAGGCCTTCGGGGGACACACGGTCATCGTGCACGCGGTCCCCGTCCCGCACCCGCGCTTTGACGCCATCCAGTGCCTGCGCGACACGCTGTCGGCGCTGAGCGGCGCGCGTGCCGCGGCGACGCACGCCCGGCACGAACGGCTGGCGGCCACCGTCGCCTGCAAGGCGGCCGTGAAGGCGGGAGACCTCCTGGCCCCCGACGAGATGCGCGCCCTGTTCGTCGCGCTCGCCCGCTGCCGGCTGCCGGCGCACGACGTGCACGGACGCGCGACGATCGTCCGCCTGTCGTGGGACGAGCTGGAGCGGCGATTTGGACGTCGTTAGGCTGGCGGTCATCTGCGGGCCCACGGCCGCCGGCAAGTCGACGCTGGCCATGCAGCTGGCGGAGTCGCTGGGCGGGGCGATCCTCAGCGCCGACTCGCGCCAGGTCTACCGCGGCTTCGACCTGGGCACCGCCAAGCCCACCGCCGATGATCGGCGCCGCGTGCCGCACGCCGCACTGGACGTCGCCGAACCCACCGCGCGCTACAGTGCCGCCCAGTGGATGGCCGGCGTGGACGGCTGGCTGCGCGAGCTGCGGCTGGCCGGGCGCGATCCGTGGGTCGTGGGCGGGACCGGGTTGTACCTGCGCACGCTGAGCGCGCCGCTCTTCGAGGAGCCGGCGCTGGAGCCGGAGCGGCGCGCGGCGCTCGCGAAGGAGCTCGAGTCGCTCTCCCTCACCGGGCTGCGCGAGCGCTGCCAACGCCTGGATCCGGAGCGGGCACATCTCGGCCGGACGCAGTTGCTGCGGGCGATCGAGGTGGCCACGCTGACCGGCATCCCCATTTCCCGCTGGCACCGCGAACGGGCGCGCCCACCGCGGCACCAGGTGCGCTACCTGTACGTGGACCCGGGAGAGCCGTTGCAGGCACGGATCGTGAACCGCGTGGACCGGATGTTGGCCGAGGGGTGGGTGGAGGAGGTCGAGCAGCTCGCGGCGCGCCTTCCCGACGACGCGCCGGCATGGAACGCGACGGGCTACCAGACGATACGTGACGTGGTGCGCGGCACGATCACGCGCGCGGCGGCGCGCGAGGCCGTCGTGATCGCCACGCGCCAGTATGCCAAGCGACAGCGCACCTGGTTCCGCCACCAGTTGCCGGCCGATGCGGTGACTCGCCTGGAGGGCGAGGTGACGGTCGCCTCGGCGTACGACGCGCTGGGGCGGATCCTGGACTGGGTGCACGAGGAGCAAACGCGGTGAAGATCGGGATTACCTGCTATCCGACGTATGGTGGCTCCGGGGCGGTGGCGACGGAGCTGGGCATCGCGCTCGCGCAGCGCGGGCATGAGGTGCACTTCATCACCTACCAGCAACCGTTTCGCCTCCCCGCCTTCCTGCCGGGGGTCTTCTTCCACGAGGTCGACGTGGGGAAGTACCCGCTCTTCGAGTACCCGCCGTACGACCTGGCACTCGCGGTCCGCATGCACGAAGTCGTGCTGTCGCACGGGCTCGACCTGCTGCACGTGCACTACGCCATCCCCCACGCCACCAGCGCGTGGATCGCCAAGGAGATGCTGCGCGAGAACGGGCACGACATCCAGGTGATCACCACCCTTCACGGCACCGACATCACGATCGTGGGGCAGGATCGCTCCTTTCACGCCATCACGAAGTTCTCCATCGAGAAGTCGGATCGCATCACCGCGGTGTCGCAATTCCTGAAGGACGAGACCTTCCACGCCTTCGGCTGCGCGGGGTGCGACGTGGAGGTGATCCACAACTTCATCGACCCGTCGGTCTACGACCGGGCGCGCTACACGCCGGTGCTGCGCGACCAGATGGGGCAGGGGGGACGCCGGATCCTGATGCACGTCTCGAACTTCCGGGCGGTGAAGCGCGTGCGCGACGTGGTGCGCATCTTCGCGCGCGTGCACGCCGAGCTCCCCGCCACGCTGGTGATGGTGGGCGACGGCCCCGATCGGGATGACGCCGAGGAGGAGGCCAAGCTCCTGGGCGTCGACCGCGACGTGCACTTCCTGGGCAAGATCGATCGCGTGGCGCCGCTGCTGGCGAGCGCCGACCTCTTTCTCCTCCCGTCGGATCGTGAGTCGTTCGGCTTGAGCGCGCTGGAGGCGCTGGCGTCGGGCGTCCCGGTGATCGGGTGCAACGTGGGCGGGCTTCCCGAGGTGGTGCGCGAGGGGGAAACCGGGGCGTTGCGCGCCCCCGCCGACGTCGACGGCATGTCGGCCGCGGCGCTCGGGATCCTGGGCGACCCGTCGCGATGGCAGGCGATGAGCACCCTTGCGGCCCGCGACGCCCGCGCGCGCTTTTCTCGCGACGCGGTCGTGGCCCAGTACGAATCGCTGTACCAGGCCACGCTCGCCAGCCGCTAGCTTTCGGCCGCTCCCGTCTCCTGTCGCCCGACTCCCGTCTCCCGCCACCGGATTGACCGTCTTCCAGGCCTTCGTGCTCGGCGTGGTGCAGGGCCTCGCCGAGTTCCTCCCGATCAGTTCGTCGGCACACCTCGCGCTCGCCCCGTGGGCATTGGGGTGGCAGGACCCGGGGCTCGCGTTCGACGTGGCGTTGCACCTGGGAACGCTGCTCACGGTGCTCTGGTACTTTCGCAAGGACTGGGGCGCGCTGCTGGTCTCGGCATGGCAAATCATGCAAAGCCGGCGGGTCACCACGCCGGAGCAGTGGCGCGTCATCTTCCTGATCATCGGGACCATTCCCGGCGCCATCGCCGGGCTCCTGCTCGAGGACGCGGCGGAGACGACGTTCCGCACGCCGGCGCTGATGGCAACCACGCTGATGCTCATGGGGGTACTGCTCTGGGCGGCCGACCGGTTCCTGCCGCAGTCGCGCAGCATCGGCGAGATGACCTGGCGCGACGCGCTGCTGGTGGGGGTCGCGCAGGCGTGCGCGCTCGTCCCCGGCTTTTCGCGATCAGGGACCACGATCACCGGGGCCCGGTTGCTCAAGCTCGACCGCACCAGCGCGGCCGTCTTCTCCTTCCTGCTCAGCATGCCGATCACGGCGGCGGCGGCGGTGCTCAAGGTGCCTGATGCCATCGCCGAGGGGATCTCGCCGCCGCTGGTGGTGGGCATCGTCTCGGCGGCCGTGAGCTCGTGGCTCGCGATCTCGGTGCTGCTCAAGTACGTGTCGCGGCGAAGCTACGGCATCTTCGCGGTGTATCGCCTCCTCGTGGGCGCGGCGATCTTCCTCACGCTCGCCATCCGGGGCTAGCGGGACGCGATGCGCGACGCGACGGATGAGGCGATGCGCGGTTCGGCGCACGATGCGCCGGACGCGCCGGCGGTGCGGGTCGAGCGCGACGCGGCGTCGCTGGCGCGGCAGCTCGACCTGCCGCGCGTCGCGTGGTTCGCCTCGCTCCCCTCGACCATGGATGCGGCACACCTGCTGGCCGAGGAGGGAGCGCCGTCGGGGACGCTCATTCTTGCCGACGAGCAGACGGCCGGGCGCGGGCGAGGCGGAAAGTCCTGGTCGTCGGCGCCGGGACGCGGGGTCTGGTGCACGCTGCTCGAGCGACCCCTCGACGCCGAGGCCGTGGAGGCCCTCTCGCTCCGCGTGGGATTGCGGCTGGCGCGGGCCCTGGACCGGTTTGCGCCGTCGGCGGTGCAGCTCAAGTGGCCAAACGACCTGATGCTCCCCGCGGGAAAGCTGGGGGGCATCCTGGTGGAGGCGCGCTGGCGCGAGGGGCGCGTGGAGTGGGTGACGGTCGGGATCGGGATCAACCTCTCGGCGCCGGAGGTGCCCGGGGGGGCGGCGCTCCGCCCCGGGACACGGCGCGACGAGGTGCTGGCCGAACTGGTCCCGACCGTGCGCGCGGCGGCGGCGGCGCGCGGCCCGCTCTCGCCCGCGGAGCTGTCCGCGTATGCGGCGCGCGACTGGGCGCGCGGGCGGGTGGTCCGCTCGCCGCAACGTGGAACCGTCGCTGGCATCTCGCCGGCGGGGGCGGTGCTCATCGAGACTCCGGGCGGCACCGTCGCGTGCGCCTCGGGGTCGCTCGTGCTCGAGGAAGATTCGCCATGATCCTGGTCTTCGACGTCGGCAACACCGAGACGACCATCGGCCTGTTCGAGGCGGAGGTGCTGCGCGCCCACTGGCGCATCAACACCGACGCCACGCGCACCCCGGACGAACTCACGCTCACGCTGCGGGGATTGCTGCTGGCGGCGGGGATCGAGCCGCGTGCCGTGCGCGGCGCGGCGATCGGCTCCGTCGTTCCGTCCATGACCGACCCGCTCAGCGAAGCGTGCCAGCTCCTGTTCGGCGTGTCGGCGCGCGTGGTCGATGCACGCTCCGGGCTCCCCATCACGCTCGACGTCCTGGAGCCCCTGACCGTGGGGGCCGACCGCATCATCAACACGCTCGCGGCGTCGCGTCTGTATGCCTCCGACACCATCGTCGTCGACCTCGGGACCGCCACGACCTACGACTGCATCACCGCCGACGGCGTCTTCCTGGGCGGCGTCATTGCCCCCGGGGTTCGCACCTCCGCCGAGACGCTCTTCCGCCGTACCTCGAAGCTCCCGGCCACCGAGCTGGTGGCCCCCGAGCGGGTCATCGGGCGGCGCACCGAGGAATGCATTCGCTCCGGCGTCGTCTTCGGCGCCGCCGACGTGGTCGATGGCCTGGTGCGCCGCATCAAGCGGGAGTGGCCCACGCCCCGCGTGCCGCTGGTCATCGCCACGGGCGGCCTGGCACCGATGATCGCGCCGCTCTGCGAGACGGTCGCCGCTGCGACGCCCGCCAGGTACCCGGCCTCC
>CAZVDJ010000149.1:0-8329 GCA_964626245.1 uncultured Gemmatimonadaceae bacterium | reverse complement strand
CGAGTCGCGAGGTGCGTCACTACGGCATCGCCGGCCTGCTGCACGACCTGGGCAAGGTGCGCATCCCCAAGGAGGTGCTGCGCAAGCCCGGCGCGCTCACCCCCGAGGAAATGGCGCTCATGCGCGGCCACACGATCGAGGGGGCCCGCCTGATCCTCCAGTCGGACCGGCGCCTCGACCTGTGCGCCGTGGTGGCCTTCGAGCACCACATCATGATCGACGGCGGCGGCTACCCCAATCGTTGCACCCGACGGGGGTGCCACGATGCCAGCCGCCTCGTCCACGTCTGCGACGTCTTCGATGCGCTGCGCACGCACCGTCCCTATCGCGTGGCGTGGGACACCGCGTCGATCCTCCAGTACATCGAGCGGCGCATCGGTACCGAGTTCGATCCCGTCGTCACCCGGGCCTTCCTCGAGATGATCCGCGGCTCCGAGGTGCGGCTGGCGCGCGCGCGCAGCATCGACGAGGAGGTCGCCACCGGCGGCGAGACCGCCCCGGGGCGGGTCGCGCTCTCCGTCGGCTAGAGCCCCATCTTCCCCAGGTGATAGGGGAGCATCTGCCGCCACGCCGGCCAGTCGTGCCGCACGTCGTGCCCCCACAGATCCAGCCAGTGCGGCACCCCCTTCTGGTGCAGCACCTCCGAGAGCGCGCGTGACGCATCGGGCGCCTCGTACGGCCCCTGCCCCGTCACGATGACGATGCGCGAGTCGCGTTGCAGCCGCTCGAGCATCGCCCCCTGCATGCCGGGGAGGTACCAGATGGGGTTGTTGAAGTACACGTTGTCATCCGAGTACCCCACCAGGTAACTCGGCGACAGGTCGTAGAAGCCCGACATCGCGATGGTCCCGCCAAAGAGGTCGGGGCGACGGAAGAACGCGTTGGCGGCGTGAAAGGCGCCGAACGACGCTCCCGTCGTGATCGCGCGCGCCCCGCCGTCCCGCGTGACTGTGCGGATGTAGGGGACCAACTCCTCCTCGATGTACGACGAGTACAGCGCCTGACGCCTCGCCTGTTCGCGCACCGGGAGCTTGCCGTCCATCCACGCGTGCGCGTTGATGCTGTCGATCGAGAAGAGACGGATGCGGCCCGCGAAGAGCGACGCCTCGATCGCCTTGACCAGGAAGAAGCGCTCGTTCTCCAGGAAGTCGGCCGCCGCGGTGGGGAAGAGGAGGATGGGCGTGCCGGCGTAGCCGTACGTGACCACCGGCATGTGCAGCCCCAGGCGGGGTGAGCGCCACCCGTCGATGACGCGGGGGAGCGACGGGTCGACGTACTGGATCGGCACGGGCGTGTGGGGCGAGGGGGGACGAGAGGGAACGAACGTGGGGGCCGCGAGGCGCCGTGGTGTGCGAGGAGCGGCGGCGAAAGCTACCGGCGGCGGGTGCCGGTGCAACGGAAGGATTCGCGAGGCAATCGATCGGTACCATGCGCACGCGCCGCGATGGCGATCGTACGGTCCATGCTTGCCGCCATTCGCTCCGCCGCCGTACTCGGTGTCGAGGCCTACGACGTGACCGTCGAGGTGGACGCCGCGCAGGGGTTGCCGCAGTGGACCGTCGTGGGGCTTGCGGCCGGCGCCGTGCGCGAGGCCAAGGAGCGCGTCGCGGCGGCGCTCACCAACGCCGGCTTCACCCTGCCGCCTCGGCGATACACCGTCAACCTGGCCCCGGCCGACCAGCGCAAGGACGGAACCGCCTTCGACCTTCCCATCGCCCTCGGCGTGCTGGTGGCCACCGGCCAGCTCGACGAGGCGGCGGTGCGCCACGTCGCGGCGTTAGGCGAGCTTGGGCTCGATGGCGCGCTGCGCAGCGTGCGCGGCGTCCTCCCGGTCGCCATGCACCTGGCCCGCGCCGCGGAGGGCGCGTCGCCCGGGGCGCAGGAGTCCGGCGCCGAGTCGGCGCTCACCCTGGTCGTTCCACCGGGCAACGCGGCCGAGGCGCGCGTCGTGTCGCGCCTCTCGGCCGTCGCCCCGCCCACGCTCTCGGCGCTCGTGCAGGCGCTGTCGGCCGGCGATCGCCAGCGCGCAGCGTCGCGCGACGCCGCCCGGACCACCGCCCTCGCCGAGTTCGCGGTCGGGCGGGCCGTCTCCGAAGTCGACTCGCGATGCGCCTTCCACGCGGACGAACGCCTGGACCTTCGGGACGTGGTGGGACAGGAGTCGGCCAAGCGAGCGCTCGAGATCGCGGCCGCCGGCGGCCACGCGCTCCTCCTGGTGGGCCCACCCGGCGGTGGCAAGACGATGCTGGCCCGGCGACTCCCGGGAATCCTCCCGCCGCTCTCCGAGGAGGAGGCGCTGGAGGTCATGGCCGTCCAGTCGGTCGCGGGGCTGCTCGCCACCCGCGGAGTCCTCGCCGGAGAGCGCCCGTTCCGGGCCCCGCACCACACCCTGTCCGTCGCGGCGCTCATCGGCGGCGGCAGCCTGCCTCGCCCGGGCGAAGTGAGTCTCGCGCATCACGGCGTGCTCTTCCTCGACGAGTTGCAGGAGATCCCGCGCTCGGTGCTCGACGCACTGCGCCAGCCCATGGAAGACGGACGCGTCGTGATCTCGCGCGCCCAGCAGTCGCTGGCCTTTCCCGCGCGATTTGCCCTGGTGGGCGCCATGAACCCGTGCCCCTGCGGGCAGGCCGGACAGGAGGGGCGCACCTGTCGCTGCTCGTCCGCCGATGTGCTGCGCCATCGCACGCGCGTGTCTGGACCGCTCGCCGATCGGCTGGACATGACAGTGCACCTCCCGGCGGTCTCGATCACCGCCCTTGGCTCGGGGCGCGACGGCGAGTCGTCGGCCCACGTGCGCGCGCGGGTGGTGCTGGCCCGCGAGCGTCAGCGACATCGCTATCGCCGACTTCGGCGCGTCACGTGCAACGCGCACGTCCCGGGGCGCTGGCTGGACGCGCACGGTGCGCTGCTGCCCGAGGCGCGCTCGGTCCTCACGGGGAGTGCGGAGCGACTCGGCCTGTCGGCGCGCGGCTATCATCGCGTGCTCAAGGTCGCCAGAACCATTGCGGACCTCGATGGCGCCGACTCCATCGGGGCGAGCCATGTGGCCGAGGCGCTGTTCGTCCGCACACCCGAGAACCTGCCCGCGCAGGGGGAGGGCGGGTAACTTTGCCGCATGACACTCGCGCTGCACGCGTCCCCCCGCCCCCCGGTGGGAAGCGACGACGGGAACGACGATGTGAACGCGCAGTCGGCTGCCCTCGCGCGCTCGCGGGAAGGCGCGCTGCTGGACTGGCTGCGCGACCAGGGCTCCGTCCTCGTGGGCTTCAGCGGCGGCGTCGACTCGGCGTACCTCGCGGTGGTCGCGATCGAGGCGCTGGGCCAGGAGCGAGTGCTCGCCGTCATCGGGCGCTCGGCGTCGTATCCGGCCGAGCAGTGGGCAACGGCGCGGTCGGTTGCCGACCGATTCGGGATCCCGGTCCTCGAGATCGACACCCGCGAGATGGACGATCCGCGCTACGCGGCCAACCCGGTCAACCGGTGCTACTTCTGCAAGACCGAGTTGTGGGAGCGCCTGGTCCCCATTGCCGCGGAGCGGGGGCTGGCGGTCGTCGTGGACGGGGGCAACGCCGACGACGTGCGCGACTATCGTCCCGGCGCCGCGGCCGCACGGGAGCACGGCGTGCGCTCGCCCATGGCCGAAGTGGGGCTGACCAAGGCCGACATTCGCCAACTGTCGCGCGCTCGGGAGCTTCCCACCTGGTCGCAGCCGTCGTCACCGTGCCTCTCGTCGCGATTGCCGTACGGCATCGCCGTCACGCCTGAACGGCTGGCCCGCGTGGAGCGGGCCGAGGCGGCGCTTCGCGCGCTGGGAATAGCCGGCGACCTTCGCGTGCGGTTCCACGATGAACTCGCGCGCGTCGAACTCTCGGCGCACGAGCTGCAATCGTGGCTCGAACCAGTCGCCGCCGCGCGACTGGCGCAGGCGGTGCGCTCGGCGGGCTTCACGCGGGTTGCCATCGACCTGCGAGGCTTCCGATCGGGGTCGCTCAACGTACTGGAAGGGGTGGTGGCCCCGTGAGCGAGGGCCATCAGCCTCCCCGCCCCGGCGGCGACTCGGAACGACTGCGCGGTGCGCTTCGTGAGAGCGGCCTTGTGGAAGCGGTCGAGGGACGCGGCGCGTTGGCGCTCGTCGTGCCGGGCGGCGCGGCCTTCCCGCTGGCCGCCGCCCCCCGGCGATGGATGGTGGCGATGGCGCAGGAGTGCGGCTTCTCCCACGTGGCCATCGAGGTGACGTCGCTGGCCGATGACGGTGACGGACCGACGCGCGCGACCGATGCCTGACGAGGCCGTGGTGCCCATGTCCGGACACGATGCGACTCTTCCTGGCCGTCACGTTGCCTGACGAGGTGCGCGCGGGGATCGCGCAGGCCGCGGCGGCAGCACGGGCGGCGGCTCCTCGCGTGCGCTGGGTGCGCGAGGAGAGCTTGCACCTCACGATGAAGTTCCTCGGGGAGCGCGACGAGTCCGACGTGGCGCCGCTGGCCGACGCCGTGCAGCGCGCGGTGGCGGCGCTTCCGGGCTTCTCGGCCACGGTTCGCGACGCCGGCGCCTTTCCAAACTTCCGGCGTCCGCGCGCCGTATGGCTGGGCATGCATCCGCACGAACCGTTTGTTGCGCTCGCGACACGCCTCGATGCCGCGCTCGCCGCGCATGGCGTGTCGGTGGAGAACCGCCCCTTCCGCCCGCACGTCACCCTTGGCCGCGTGGGCGAGCCGCTCTCCGCGAGCGAAGGCGCGTCCCTGGAGCGGGCGCTGCGCGCGATCCGCCAGCGGTGGGCCATGCCGGTGCGCGACGTGGTCCTCATGCACAGCACGCCCGGCGCGGGCGGCTCGACCTACACGCCGCTTGCGGTTGCCGCGTTGCAGGACCGGGGACGGGTGGCCACGGCGCCGGTACCACGGCGAGGAGGGGGCTGATGTTCGGTTGCCTGCGCACCGTGGGGTGCCTGACGCTGGTCGTCGCTGGAGCCGCGGCCGCCTGGTTCACCAAGGACCGCTGGCTGCCGGTGATCACGGGCGAGCCGCCGGCCGCGGAGGTGGCGTACGACCCCGTCACCCCGGCGCGGGGCGAACGCGCCCGCACCGCGCTGCGCGCCATGGAGAAGGGGACGGGGCCCGTCTTTGCCAACCTCACGGCGTCGGAGGCGCTGGCGTTGCTGCTGGCGGAACGACAGTCGCGGCTCCCGGCGCTGGAAGGGGGCGTCGACGCCGCGGTGTCGGGCGACCGGCTCCTGATGCGTGCCACCATCGACCCGTCGGCGCTGCGCGGGATCGACGCGCTGGGACCGGTCGCCGCGTTCCTGGAGTCGCGGCAGCGCGTCACGCTGGCGGGGACGCTCGACGTGCTCGAACCGGGGACCGGTCTCTTCGTCGTGCGTGAGGTGCGCGTGAACGACCTTCCGGTTCCGTCGCCCGCGCTCTCGCCGCTGGTGCGGCAACTCGACCGCCGGCCGCTCCCGCCCGGGGCGCCCGCGCGCGCCATTGCCTTTCCGCTCCCGCGCTCGGTGGGCGACGTGCGGGTGGGGAAGGGACGCGTCACCCTCTACAAGCGAGTGCCATGAGCCGCCGCATCCTCATTGTCGACGACGAACAGGGGGTGCGCGCTGCCCTGGGCCAGCTGCTCGAGTACGAGGGCTACGAGGTGCGCGCCGCCACCAACGCCGCCGAGGGGATTGCCGAGTACGAGCGCTGGCGCCCGCAGCTCGTCTTCCTGGACGTGAAGATGGCGGGGATGGACGGCCTGGAGGCGCTGCGTCGCATTCGCCAGTTGGACCCGGCGGCGGTCGTGGTGATGATCAGCGGGCACGCCACCATCCAGACCGCCGTGGAAGCCACGCAGCTCGGCGCCTACGACATCCTGGAGAAGCCGCTCGACACCGACCGCATCCTCGTCCTCCTGCGCAACACGCTGCAGCACCTGTCGCTGCAGGAGGAGAACGCGCAGCTGCGCGCGTCGATCGAGTCGCGCTACGAGATCGTGGGGCGGTCGTTCGCCATCCGCGCCCTCACCTCGCAGATCGAGAAGGTGGCGGTCACCCCCGCGCGCGTGCTCATCACGGGGGAGAACGGCACCGGCAAGGAGCTCGTGGCCCGCGCGATCCACCGCCTGTCGCCCCGCCTCCAGAAGCCGTTCATCGAGGTGAACTGCGCGGCCATCCCGTCGGAGCTCATCGAGAGCGAATTGTTCGGCCACATGAAGGGGTCGTTCACCGGGGCGGTGCAGGACCGCGCCGGCAAGTTCGAGCAGGCCGACAAGGGGACGCTCTTCCTGGACGAGATCGGCGACATGTCGCCCTCGGCGCAGGCCAAGGTGCTGCGCGTCCTGCAGGACGGCGAGGTGACGCGGATCGGTGGTTCCAAGCGCATCCAGGTGGACGTGCGCGTCCTGGCGGCGACCAACAAGGATCTGCCGGGGGAGATCGCCGCGGGGCGCTTTCGCGAGGACCTGTTCTATCGCCTCAACGTGGTCCCGTTGCACGTGCCGCCGCTGCGCGAGCGGCGGGAGGACATTCCGCTCCTGGCGCAGCACTTCGTGGACCAGCTCGCGCGGCGCGATGGGGCGCCGGCGCGGCTGCTCGACTCGACGGCGCTGGAGCTGCTCACGCAGATGGAGTGGCCCGGCAATGTCCGCGAGCTGCGCAACACCATCGAGCGACTCCTGATCCTCTCGTCAGGGACGCGCGTCACCGCGGCCGACGTCAGCCGCCTCACCGGCGCTCGCCCCGCCGACGGCGCCTCGCTCGGGTCGCTGCTCGACATCGAGACGTTCGAGGCGTTCAAGGACGCGGCCGAACGGGCCTACCTGCTGCACAAGCTCCGCGCCTTCGAGTGGAACGTGTCGGAAACCGCGCGCGCCCTCGACATGCCGCGCTCCAACCTGTACAAGAAGATCGAACGTTACGGCCTGGAACGCGAACGCTGACCGCTCGTCTTCTCGTCCTCTCGTCTTCTCGTCTTCTGCCCTTCTATGTCCAACTGGGACGAACAGCTCAAGAAGATCGACAAGCAGCTGGAGTCGATCTCGGACGAGGCGCTCCTGCCGTCGAAGCAGGCGGCGACGCCGCAGGCCAAGGCGGAGGTGCAGGCCAAGCAGGCATCGACGACCACGCTGGGGGTGGCGCTCCGCCTCCTCCTCTCCGTCGCGCTGGGCGTCGGCATGCTCTTCTGGCCGTACGACGCGCGCTGCGGCGTGGGGCTCTTTGGCTACCTGGCCGCCACCGGCGTCGTGGCCATGTCCGGCGTCTGGAGCGCGGTGTGGACCTGGCGGCACCGCTCGGGCAAGGGACACCTCCTGTCGCTCCTGCTGATCGTGTGGGGGATGGTCCTGGCGTCGATGGAGGTGCTGCCGCGCGTGGGGTACGCCAAGCCGACCCCCGACCATCCCACCACCTGGATGTGCGGATAGTCACCAGCGACCGGCGGACTTCGCTTGCCCGGCGCCGCGGCTAGCTTTCGCCCCGCAGCTGCCCCGTCCCGACCGACCCATCTGGCGCCGCCCCGCGGCGGCGCGCCCGGTACGACATGACCCCCGACTTCAAGAACTTCATCGCTGGCGAGTGGTGCGCCCCGTCCACGGGCGCCTGGTTCGAGAACGTGAACCCTGCCAACCGGCACGACGTGATCGGCCGCTTCCCGCTCTCCGGCGCCGACGACGTCGAACGCGCCGTGGCGTCGGGGCAGCGCGGATTCGAGCAGTGGCGCCGCACCCCCGCGCCGTTGCGCGGCGAGGTGCTGCGGCGGGTGGGCGACCTGCTGTCGGCCCGCAAGGAAGAACTGGCCGACCTGATGACCCGCGAGATGGGAAAGCCGCTGGCGGAGACGCGTGGCGACGTCCAGGAAGGGATCGACACCGCGTACTACGCGGCGGTCGAGGGGCGGCGCCTCTTTGGCCACACGGTGCCCAGCGAGTTGCGCAACAAGTGGGCGATGTCGTTCCGCCGCCCCATCGGCGTGGCCGGCATCGTCACGCCGTTCAACTTCCCGCTGGCCATTCCGACGTGGAAGATGTTCCCGGCGCTCGTCTGCGGAAACGCGTGCGTCTTCAAGCCGGCCGAGGACGTCCCGCACAGCGGGACCGTCCTCGTGGAGATTCTCCTGGAGGCGGGGCTCCCGCCCGAGGTGATCCAGCTGGTGCACGGCATGGGGGAGACGGTGGGCGCGGCGATCGTGCGCCATCCCGAGATTCCGGTCATCTCCTTCACCGGCTCCACCGAGACGGGGAGCAAGGTGGGCGAGGTGTGCGGGCGGATGCACAAGCGCCTCTCGCTGGAGATGGGGGGAAAGAACGCACAGGTCGTGCTGGACGACGCCGACCTGGAGCTGGCGCT
>CAZVDJ010000148.1:0-8350 GCA_964626245.1 uncultured Gemmatimonadaceae bacterium | reverse complement strand
AGGTCGTCGACCTTGGTGTCGGTGCGCGTGGCGATCGCCGCCAGCCGCCGGCCGACGACGTGCTTGAGCAGGTAGAGCAGGAGGCCGACAGCGAACGCGATGGTTCCGGCGGTGAGCCAGGCCTGCAGCGTGTTACCGAAGAAGACGCGGTCGAGCGACACGGGACCGAGGTTCATGGGCGGGAAGAAGCGGACGACGGCGAAGTCTACCCCGCGATCCCGCGAGGCGCGCGGCGACGGGTGCGCCGATCCGACTGGACGTGCTCGGTGGACCGTCCATCCCCGCCCAGTTCCCCGCAACACGTGGCGATTGACGGCTGGAGGGCGGCACTTATTGTATACAAAGTTCCACCCACCCCCGAACGTCCGGACCGCCACGCGCGTAACTGACGCGCTGACCACTCGTGGCCGCCCGGGACGTTTTGCTGTCCCCGCGTTACATCGTTTCCCCCACGCAGGAGGCTCCATGCACAGTACTCGTTCACCAGGACCACGCTCAACCAGGCGTTGGCTCCTGGCCCTCGCGGCATTGCTGCTGCCAGCAGCAGCGCAGGCGCAAGGGACCGGGATGCTACAAGGCCGCGTCACCGACCGTGCCTCTGGAGCGCCGATCAACGGCGCGCGCATCCAGATTGTCGGTGAAGCAGCGCTCGGCGCCAACTCCGACGACGAAGGGCGCTACTTCCTGCGCGGAGTTCCCGCCGGGCAGCGCACCGTGCGCGTGACGCGCATCGGCTTCCGTCCGGATGTCCAGTCGATCACGATTGCGGCGAACGACACGGCGACGGTCAACTTCGCCATCGGCGCCTCGGCGGTGGAACTGCAGCAGGTGGTGGTGACGGGGACGGGGGGAGCGGTGGAGAAGCGCAAGATCGGCGCGTCGCTGGGCACCATGGACGTGGCGGCGCAGCAGGACATCATGCCGGTGCAGAGCTTCTCGCAGGTCCTGGCCAACAAGGTCACGGGCGTGCGGTCGCTGGGCGTGGGCGGTGGCGTGGGCGGGGCGCAGGACCTGCGCATCCGAGGCATTGCCTCGTTCTCGCTCAACCAGCGTCCCGTGATCTACATCGACGGCGTGCGAATGGACTCGCGCGGCACCGAGTGGACCACCACCACGGGCGCGTCGACGGCCTGCTGCTCGTTCTCCGGCGGCACGGCGGCCGATCGCCTGAGCGACATCAACCCCAACGACATCGAGCGGGTGGAGATCCTCAAGGGCGCGGCGGCGGCGACGCTGTACGGCTCCGAGGCCACCAACGGCGTCATCCAGATCTTCACCAAGAAGGGACGTGGTGAGGGGCGCACGCAGTGGAACCTGGGGCTCGGCACGGGCTTCAACCGCCTGCGCGAAAACCTCCCCACCAAGGAATTCCCGCGTTTCACCGGTCCGGATGGCACGCGCGCCAAGGACGCCAACGGGCTCATCGAGAGCGGCCCGTACAACGCCTTCGACATCAGCGGCCAGGGCGGCACGACGCGCTCCACCTACTTCGTCTCGGCGCTGGGCTCCAAGGAAGTCGGCTCCATCCAGCCCAACGACCAGGTGAAGGGGAACCTGCGCGCCAACGTCACCTTCGTCCCCACCGACAAGTGGACGGTCGAGGTGCGGTCGTCGTACACGCGCAACGTCATCAACGAGCTGCAGGCGGGGAACAACTGGACCGCGCTGCTCGGCAATGCGATGAACGGCAATCCGCGCAATGCCTCCGCGCAGCGTCCCTACGGTGAGGCGTGGGTCCCCGTGGCGGATATCCAGACCATGGAGACGAAGAGCGACGCCGACCGCTGGACCGGCGGCGTGACGCTCTCCTTCGCCTTGACCCCCAGCTTCACGCATCGCCTCATCCTGGGCACTGACGCCGTGAACGACCAGAAGTCGCGCTTCTTCCCGTACGCTGGCGCCTTTGGCCCGGCGGGCGTGACCAACGGCCAGCGCAACCTCGGATTGCGCAACTTCCGCTCGACCACGGTCGACTACCTGGGGACGCTCAATTTCCGCCTCCCCTTCAACATCGAGTCGAACTTCTCGTTCGGCGGCCAGGGCCTCTGGGAGTCGCAGCGGCTCAACCTCGCCGTCGGAAACAACTTCCCGGGCCCGGGCGTGTCCACGGTCGCTGCCGGTGCCGTGACCACGGGTGGCGAGGCCTTCACCGAGACGATCAATCTCGGCCTGCTGGCGCAGAACCGCTTCGCGATCGCCGACCGCCTTTTCATCACGCTCGGCCTGCGCATGGACGGCAACTCGGCGTTCGGCGAGGACTACGGCTTCCAGCAGTATCCCAAGGCCGACGTGTCGTACGACCTGTCCAAGCACGAGAACCTGCTCCCCAATGCCTTCTCGGCCTTCCGCCTGCGTGGCGCCCTGGGTCGTGCCGGCAAGATGCCCGGGCCGTTCGATTCCTTCACGAGCTACGGCTCGCAGCCGGTCTTCGAGGATGTCCCCGGCATCGTTCCGCTGAATCCTGGCAACGTCGATCTGCAGCCCGAGCTGACCACCGAGCGTGAGTTCGGCCTCGAGATCGGGTTGTGGGACGATCGCGTCGGCATCGAGGCGTCGCACTACTACTCCAAGACAGAAGACGCCATCGTCAACCGCGCGTACGCGCCGTCGCAGGGCTTCAGCCAGGCGCAGCGCGTGAACATCGGCGCCCTGGAGAACCGCGGGTGGGAAGCGTCGATCAAGTACCTCGTCATCAGCCGTGCCAAGTTCGACTGGAACACCGGTATCAACCTGGACGGCAACAAGAACAAGGTGCTCGACCTGGGCGGCGTGACGCTGCCTGGCAACGCGGTGCGGGTGGGGTATCCGGTGCAGGGCGTCTGGGGCCAGAAGCCGAACGGCTACTCGGTGGTGCAGGGTGGTGCGAACTGCGGCGGCCTGTCGCCGGTGGGGAGCTATGGCTGCCCGACTACTACCCGAACGCTGGCGCAGGAGTACTTCGGCCCGCCGCTGCCGACGTTCAACGGTGCGTGGTCCAACACGCTCCGCTACGGCGCCTTCACGCTGTACGGCCTCGTGTCGATGGAGCGCGGCGCCTACTTCAACAACGGCGATCGCCCGTACCGCATCCGTCAGGGCGGTTCCGACGAATACCTGTCAGCGCTCGGTCCCAACGGCGAGCGCACGTTCCGCTCGGACTCGATCTTCCAGTGGTCGTCGATCCTCACGCACTTCGACAAGCGTGACAACGTCCGCATCCGCGAAGTCTCGCTCACCTGGCAGGTGCCCGAGCGCTTCAGCTCCATGTTCAAGACCGGCCGCACGACCGTCTCGCTGGCCGGCCAGAACCTGATGTGGTGGGACGACTGCAACTGCGTCGACCCGAACATGAATTGGGCTGGTGGTGATTCGTTCACCATCGGCTCGGGCTTCCTGGCGCAGCCGTCGCCGCGCCAGTACCGACTCCAGATTCGCACGAGGTTCTAAGCCATGACGACCATGAATCGCATGATCAGGTTCGGGCGCATGGCGTTGGCCGCCGTGCTCGCCGCCGGCTGCAGCGGCATCTTCGACGTTGAGGATCCGCAGGCGTTCGGCGACTCCGACCTGAACGATCCCGTCATCATCAAGAACGTCGCCGACGGCGCCGAAGGGGCGCTGCACCAGTCGATCGACGACGTGGTGGTCATGAACTCGCTGCTCGGTGACGAGCTCGAGTCTACCTCCACGTGGACCGATTGGGAGGACATCTCGGAGGGGCGACTCCGTGGTGACTGGCCGACTACGGGGTCCTTCTCAGGGCCACAAGACGCGGTGCTCCGTGCGCGCTTCGCCTCGCAGAGCGCCGCAGAACGCATCAGGGCGGTGCTGGGCGCCAGCGCCAACACCAGCCCGCTCCTGACGCAGGTGTCGTGGGTGGATGCGTTCTCGGACCTCATCCTCGGCATGTCGTACTGCGAGGGGCCGCTCACGCAGGGCGGCCCGCGCTCGCCCAACACGGCCTTCTTCACGCAGGCCGTGACCAAGCTGACCGCAGCGCTCACCCTGGCCAACGGCCTGGCGGCCGCCGACCAGGCGCGCTGGGTGCCGATCATTCGCGCCAGCCGCGCGCGTGCCAACCTGTTCGCCGGCAATTACGACGCAGCACTCGCCGACGCGCAGGCGATACCCGCGGGCTTCGTGAAGAACGCCGTGTACGCCGAGGCGGCGGCGGTGCAGCAGAGCACCACCGGCAACCAGTTCCACCAGAACCGCAATCGGTCCGGCGGATTGCGCCGCATGCACCACGCTCGGGTGCTGGGGACCTTCGGGGCGTCCTACACCACGGGCTATCTGTCCGACTGGGCCAACCCGACCGTCCCCGATCCGCGCATGGCGGTGACGCGCAAGGCCGGGGAGAAGGGGGTCAACAACCGCTTCGACTACTTCGGGATCACGAAGTACAGCGATCGCGGTGCCGACCAGCCGCTCCTGCGCAAGGCCGAGATGGACCTGATCGAGGCCGAGGTCTACATGCGGAGAGGTGACTTCACCAGCATGGCGGGGAAGATCAATCCCCTGCGCACCGCCGTGGGGCTGTCGCCCATCGCGGTTCCGTCCTCTGCCGCGGCGGCCCAGACGGCGCTGCTCAACGAGCGCATGGCCGTGCTGTTCGTGGAAGGGTTCCGGTCGTACGACCTGCACCGCTTCAACCTCGTGACGCAGGTGCTGGGGGCGGGTCGCGCCACCATGCTCCCGCTGTCGCGCAACGAAATTCTCGCCAACCTCAGCATGAGGGAGGGTGAGGCGAGTTGCCCGAAGATTTCCTGACCGGCTCATGAACGCGCACGAGCACGTGTAGTGTACGAGCGACGGGGAACGGGCAGCACCAGCCCGTTCCCCGTCGTGCCGTTCGCCCGCTGTCCATCTGTAACCGCAGCGCAGGAAGTACACGATGTCGCAAGACCTGAACGACCCGTCCCCGCGGTCGGCGCCGGGCGCGGCACCCACCGTCGAGGGGCGATGTTCCCGCCGCGACTTCGTGCGCGTCGTGAGTGTCTCCATCTCGGCCCTTGCCGTCGGTCCGACCGCCTGTGGTGGCGGGGGCGACCCGGCCGGACCGCCGTCCACGTTAGGGTCGGTGGATGGGGTCGTGCTGGACGTGCAGGGGGTGGCGCAAGGCGGCTTCGGCACGGTCATCCTCATGTATCCCACCGGCCAGCACGTGGGGCGCACCGTGACCCCCGATGCGGCCGGGCGCTTCCGCTTTCCCGACCTGCCCGCCGGCGACTACCAGATACGATTCCAGGCGGCAGGACAGGCCATCGTCCCGGAGCCGTACCAGCACCCCATCAAGTTCAGCGTGCAGGCCGGGAAGGTCACCGCCCTCACCGTGCGCATCCAGCGCGGCACCTTCGCGCAGAAGCAGGTGGAGATCTACTGCGGGGACGACTTCTACCAGTTCCAACCCGACGGTACCGAAAACGCCGAGACGGTGGTGAAGGTGGGGACGCTCGTCTGCTGGTACAACGTGGGGCTCAAGGTGCACACGGTGACCGGCGGACCGTGGAACGACTCCGGAGACCTGCAGAAGACGCAGTCCTATATCTGGGTGGCGACGGTGCCGGGCGTCCACGCCTACCAGTGTAAGTACAACCAACCCGGAATGCGGGCGACGCTGCGCGTCGTGCCGTGACGGTCGACGTGACCTTATGAGCGTCGCAGCGAATCGGGAGCGCGGTTTCGCCGCACGCCCTACCGGGCCCACATAGGCGACCCGGTGGGCTGCGCCATCAGACCATGACGAAGGAAGACTCGCCCCGGACGACTAGCATCCAGCGGGTGGGCAACCACCACCGCCCGAAGCGCCAACGTGAAGCTCCGATCCACCAACCACCCCGCTGCGAGTCGCGTACACGAAGGTGAAGCCAGAAGTTGTTGCCCACACGTTTGCACTCGGCTCGCCAAATGGACCAGTGCCGCTGCTCGTGGAAAGGAATGACGCTATCGAGGGATGAGTGATCGACCAGCTTGCAGGTCCTGTCGTGAAGATTCGGGTGAACCCATCGCTGGCGTACGCATGAGCGATGTAGGTTCCGGCTCCGCCTACTGGCAGCGTATCATACCGCGGCGTGATGAACACTTGCGCGACTGCGGGCGTCGCCTTAGGGCTCCAAGTGGTAGAAACCATACAGTCATCCGACGACGCATTCAGGTCTTGGCCCTGCTCATGATAGTAATACGTTCGGCTAGCGTGAGTCGTCGTAATTCCTGCGATGTTCGAACGGTACTTGACTTCGATATACTCATTCGTGCTGTCAGCGATGCTTAGTCCGTCCAGTACTACTGTGTGCGGATAGCTGCCTTGGCTGCTCACATTTACCACCTGGAGGTTGACGCCGGACGGCCAGTTGACCTGCGACCCATTCCCTGCGTGAACGCGAACTTCAATCCAGCGGCTTTGCGGAGTTGGAGGAGGAAAGGCTACACTGGCCAGTGCACCGCAGTGAAGGCCTGCGGTGGTAGGCCGGTAGCTAACCGAGATCGAGTTTCCTGATCCGTTCGACCGAGCAATCGCACCTCGCAGGGGAAGCGATGGGGATGTGCTCGACTCTGCGCACGCTGCCACGATTAGAATAGTGCCGACGATAGGAAAGCAAGACACGACTCGCATAACTGTCCTCTCCGGTGTCATAGAATCGCCACCCCCCAGGTCCTCACGACGCCGGTCGGCACGACTCGGTGTGCGTGAGATTTTCTTCCGGCGCGCCCATCCTTCCGTGTCGTACATCACAGGCTCCGTAACAGAAGCCGACGGCCGCAATCTCGTTACCCTTCTCCAGTTGCCAAGCTCATGCAATGCGACAAAAGGCAGCGCCCGGCAGTCGGCAGCGCTAGGTCCAGTGGCACGCTAACCGGACCGACGCGCGAACGCGTGACCACCCTTGTTCGAAATCTTCGACGTTGTCTCACTGGGCGGCAACACCAGAGAGACGACGGTAGTCCGTACCCCGAGACGCTCGTGCCGTCAATTTCCCTTGCTTGGAGAACACACGTGAGCCATCCAATTGAGCGCTACGGACAACCTGTTGCCCTCGCCGCCTTACTTGCCGTGGCCGCCGCCCCCCTCGCCGCGCAGGTCACCTACTCGCGTGCCGAACAGCTCCTCAACTGGAACACCGACCGCCTGGTGAGCGGCGACCAGGTGCAGCCGCAGTGGCTCAAGGACGGCAACCGCTTCTGGTACCGCAACAAGACGGCGACCGGCGCGGAGTTCGTCCTCATCGACCCGGTGGCCAACGCGCGTCGCCTGCTGTTCGACCACGTGAAGCTGGCGCAGGCGATGACGGCCGCCGCCGACACGGCCTTCGACGGCAACAAGCTCCCGTTCCAGACGTTCCGCTTCGCCAGCGACGGCGACAACGAGGGCGAGATCGTCTTCAACGCGGTGCGCAAGCGCTTCTCGTGCAACATCACGACGTACCGCTGCGTGGCCGGCGACACGCTCCCCAGCGAGGTGCCGTTCGTGGTGTCGCCCGACAAGAAGCTCGAGGCGTTCATCTCGAACCACAACGTCTGGGTGCGCAACCGCGAGACCAAGCGGGATTCCGTGCAGCTCACGACCGACGGCGTGGCGTACAACGGCTACGGCATCACCATGCCGCGTCCCAGCCAGCTGCAGCGCCCGCAGCCGCAGCGTCCCAACCTGCGCTGGTCGCCCGACAGCAAGAAGCTGGCGGTGTATCGCACCGACGAGCGCTACGTGGCGCACATGCACTACATCTCCTACACGCCGCAGCGCCCCAAGCACTACTCGCAGCCCTATGCGCTCCCGGGCGACACCGCGGTGCCGCATCCGCGCGTGCACATCGTCGACGTGGGGACCAAGGCCAACGTGGTGGCGCAACTCCCCGTGCGGCCGAACAACCTCTCCATCGGCGGGTCGGTGACCGACTCGGCGTGGGCCGAGAACTCGCAGAAGGTCCACCTGTCGTGGCTCATGCGCGGCTCCAAGGCGGCCTACCTGGCCGAGGTGGACGCCACCACCGGCGTGACCCGCGTGATCGCGCGCGACACCGGCAAGACGTACGTCGAGATCTCCACGCCGCAGGACCCTGGATCGTTCTACGTGACCAAGGACCTGAAGGACGCCTTCTGGTGGTCGGAGCGCGACGGGTGGGGACACCTCTACCGCTTTGATGCCACCGGGGTGGAGAACATCGCCGCCACCGATGGCGACGGCGGAATGTCCATGGCGCCGGAACCCAAGGCGCAGCTGACCAGCGGGGCCTGGCAGGTGGGGCGCATCTCGTACGTCGACGAAGTGGCCAAGCAGGTCTACTTCACCGGGCGCGGGCGCGACGGCTTCCTCTACTATCCCAAGCTCTATCGCACCGGATACGACGGGCAGGGGCTCACCCTCCTCACCCCC
>CAZVDJ010000147.1:0-8367 GCA_964626245.1 uncultured Gemmatimonadaceae bacterium | reverse complement strand
GGGGACGGGATCGGCCGACTGCGGCTCCACCAGGACCTCGGTCGCGGTGAGGATGAGCGTCGGCGTCCCCTCCAGCCGCAACGTCTCGCGGTCGCTCACCTCGGCCGCCAGCCGCACGCGGTGCACCCCATCGGACGGCGTGGGGAGGGTGACCGGTGCGTCGAGCGCCAGTCGTGTGCCGTCAGGCGCAAAGGCCACGCCCGGCTCCACGCGCAGGCCGCCGGGCTCGGCGCTCACCCTGAATCCCCACCCCACGCGCCCCAGCCCGACGGTGCGGCGCAGGTCGTGGATCGCGTCGTACAGGCGGTCCTGCAGGTGGGTCAGGTGCTCCGACGTGACGCGGAGCCCGTCCAGGAACTGTGCACGTGCGTCGGTGGCCATGGGCCTCACCCTCCGTGCGAAAAGTCGGCGGCTCGGCGAGCCGCGCCTCTGTTCGGCGCCAGCACCGTGCGGCGCATGCCGGCTCCCTCCCTCATGATGCGGCCGAGACGGTCACGACCACGTCGCGGACCGAGATCGTCCCCGCGGTCAGCGCGACCACGCGCAGCTCGGCGGGGCCGGGGGGGCCGGCATCCGTCAGCTGCACCGGGACCCCCTTCGGCCCGGGCGTCACGCCATCGGCGCGCGACGGCAACCGCCCCAGCGCCATGCGCAGCGGCGCCACCGGCCGGTCGTTGGGCGCCGTCCCGGTCAGTCGCAACCGCCCGCGCAGCCCCGCCAGGTCGGCGGAATCGGGGACCGCCTCCCACGGACCGGTGGGCGGCCCGCGCCACGCCGCCACGATCCCATCCGTGGGGTCGGGGTCGGCCACACCCACCTCCGCCAGCCGCCGTCGCGCCGCCAGCGTCGCCGTGCCGCGCACCATGTGCAGCGCCACGAAGACGTCGGCGTCCGCTGGCAGCGTGTAGGGTGACGGGAAGGGGAGCGTCACCCACTGCTCGCCGCCGTCCGGTACCGGTTCAACCGCCACCGGCGATCCCGATCCCCCGTCGAGCGGCTCGCCCGGCCCACCCGTCTCCTCGTCCTCGCCCAGCAGCACCGCGCGCAGCTCGCACCCCGACCGGTCGGCAATCAGCGGAACGCGCACCGCCCCCAGCGCCAGCAATCCATGTCCGGGCACGATGGGGAGCGCCAGCGTACGCGCACTGTCGATCACGAACTCGGCCACGGGGCGCGCCACGCCATCGCGCGCGTCACCCGCGGCGAGCATCGTGGCGTTGGGACCAAGCGGCGGCAGCGTGCGGTTGGCATCGAGCGTCCCCGACACGACCAGCGATGCCGCGTGCACCGCCTGCGCCCACGGCGGGAGGCTGAGCGGGACCCCCTGCACCCCTTCGCCGGAGAAGGTCACGTCGCGCCGCCCGTCGACGAAGCCGTCGGTCACCCGCGCCACGTAGCGCAGGCGCGACGACAGGTTCCCGGGAACCTCGAGCGCGATGGCGCCGGGAATGCGCGACGAGAGCGACAGCGTCACCTCGCGCGTGTCGCCGTGCGCGGCATCGGGGTCGCCGGCCAGCGCGTTGAGGAGCGCCGACAGGTCCAGCTGCTGCCCGAACGCCGTGAATGCGCCGGCCTCCGCACGCCAACGCTGCGCCCCGTTGGCCGTCGCGCCGGGCACGAGCGCGAGTGGCGGCACGTCGGAGCCTAACGAACCGGCGGTCACGGTTCCGGGAGAGGTCCAGACCGGCGCCCCTCCGTCGATGCGCAGCTCCAGGTCGGCCGGGATCTCCGGCAGCCGCACCGCCAGCGCGTCGCGCGCCGTCGCGAAGTTGCTCGCGGAGCAGGTGACCAGGAGGCGCTCGGTGCGCACCTCCGAGGTGAAGAGCGCCGGGGCGCCGAACAGCGTCGGCTGCACCGGCAACGCCGTCGCCTCGAACGACGCGCCCAGCCAGCGCTGTACCGACGTCACCCCCACGCTCAGCGACAGCGACGCGACCGACCCCACCGTGCGCGCCGTCCCGAAGTCGATCACGACCAGCACCGTCCCGGTGTTCCCCGGCGACCCGTCGCGCAGCTGGGCCACGTCGCCGGCCGAGAACCAGTCGGCCTGCACCACCCGCAGCGTGGCAGCGAACGGGGCGCGCACCACGCCGTTGCGCGGGAGCGTGATGGTGCGCGAGACCGTCGCCCCGCCGCCCGTGATGCTGGGCGGCGACCCGAACAGGAGGACGGCGATGTCGGCGACGTTCTCGAACGACTCGAACGAGCCGGACCGCTCGATGAAGGCCATGACCTGCTACCGGAAGGCCTGCGCCGACTTGAGCCCCATCACCGCCGCCCCTAACGAGCGGTCGGGATTCGTCTCGTCCACGGTCACCCCTTGTGCGGCGAGCTTCACCGAGAGGTTCTGCCGCTCGTCCACGGTCAGCGTCCCCACGTCCTTCTTCACGAGCGTGACGACCTCCGGGTCGTCGAGCAGTGGCGCCACCGCCAGCACGTTGCGCGTGCGCAGGTCGGCGTGCACCCCCTCGTAGAGCCCGAGCGACACGTTGGCGGGCGCCAGGAACTCCAGGTCGACGGCCGTGCCGCGGGCGACGAGCGTGCCGGCGGCGATGCTCTGCTTCACCGAGCGCGCCTCCTCGGTGCGCCGGATCGGGATGAACGAGTCGAGGATCCCCGTGGCGCGCACGGGATTGATGACCGGCGTCTCGACCGACTCCGTGCCGCGCACGATGGTCGCCTTGGTCTTCGTCGCCTCGAGATCGACGACCTTGGTGACCTCGGGACGCAGCGCGGCCGCGGCCGCCGTCTCCTTGATGGTCGTGGCGCGGGTGAGGTTGGTGAAACGAATCGATGAACCCATGGGCGGCTCCGGATCGGTGGTCGTGGGATGTCGTGGTCGTGCCTAGGTGCGCGGCTGCAACACGGTCACCTTCCCCAGCCGCAGCCCCAGGTTCTCCAGCACGCGCTTCGCCTCGTCCTGCGTGAGCCCGGCGAGCGATGGCACCTCCACCACGCTCTCCAGCTCGGCCGGCACGGCGATCACCGCCGCCGCTCCGCCAGCTGCACGACCGGAGTCCAGCAGCGTCCCGGCCACCGGCGACTGCGCGAGCACGGGCTGCTTGAGGCGCTCGGCCCCCGGGTTGGCGGGGGCGTAGTCGGTCCCCTCGAAGTCCATCAGGCGCGTGAGCGGAATCCCCTCCTTCTGCAGCAGCGCCATCGCCGTGGACAGGTCGAGGCCGAACAGTTCCGGCATCACCTTCGCCGTCGCCTCGAGCGTCAGCTTCACCTCGGTCGCGCCAGCGTCGGTGATCGTCACGTTCGCGGAGGCGGCCCGAAAGCCGGGGGCCGTCGCGACGATCGTCCACGTCCCCGCCTCCAGCCCGGTGAGGGTGTGCGCCCCCGCGTCCTCGGTGGGGCGCACCGCCTCCACCGGCGCCGCGTCGCCGCGCACCGCCGTCACGCGCACGTCCCGCGGGTCCAGCTCCGCGTTCGTCAGCCGCACGGTGACCACGTGCAACGTGGCGCGCAGGAAGGTGTGCACGGCGTCGATGCCGTCGACCAGGTCGTTCCACCCCTGCGCCGTCAGCGGCTGGCCGGGGCGAACGAGCGTCTTCACGAAGGGCTTGAGTTCCATGGCGGGGACTCCGGATGGGTCGCGTCGGGTCAGGCAGTCGGGAGTTGGATGCGGCGGCTCACAGGTCGTCCTCCGACCAGAGGAGCGTGCCGCCCTGCAGCAAGTCGTTGGGATTGTCGTCCAGCGGGGTGTCGGGGGCAGTGACGGTTCCCTGCCCCAGCGTCCAGCGATCGTCCAGGTACTCCACGCGCACCTCCACCCCCGCCGGCCGCACGCGCTCCAGCGCGGCGCGCACGCGTGCCAGCACCCCCGGCTCGTCGCCGTCCAGCGCGGAGAATCGCGACGGGATGAGGACGCGCACCGCGTACCCTTCGTGCTCCAGCCACGAGAGTTCGAGCCGCGCCGCGGGTGGGTCGCCGGCGTTGGGCGAGCCGGGCGCCAGCTCCGACGCAAAGGTGCTCTGGTCGGCGAAGCCGATGAACATGCGCGGCGTGGGCGTGAGGTCGCGCGCGGGAGGGGTGCCACGGTGCGACAGGTGTCCCTGCTGCACGAAGAAGGCGAAGCGCGTCTCGCCGATGTTGATCCCCGGCATCACCAGCGACTGCGGGGCGTGCGGCACCGTCCCCTCCCGGTCCAGCGAACCGGGGGGGACGAAGACGGCAAAGCGCGCGCGTCGCGCCGGCGACACGCCGCGCCCGTCGAAGACAAAGTCGCGCTTGCACCTCGCCGCCGCGTCGGCAAAGCAGGCACCGTTCCACGACGACGCCATCGAGGTCTGGTCGGCCCCATCCAGGAAGACCCGCCCCTCCTCGGTCACCAGCAGCTGCGATCCCTCGGGGACGCTGCCGTTGAAGACGACGCCGCGCCCTTCGTCGCGGTTCACGAACATCGGTCCCACCGTGTGGTCCGAGATGCCGTGGACCTGCAGGCGCAGCACCTGCCGGCCAAAGCCGCGGCGCCGCACGGTGAAGAGCGCGCCGTGCGCGCATTCCAGCGCCGGGTGGCGTTCGCGTTGCAGCGGATTCTCCTCCAGCCCCACCACCTCGTGGCGCGGCGGCGGCTGCAGCGTGACGCCGTACCCCCACTTGCGGGCCACCACCGCCACCTGCTGCGGGGTGAGCACCGTGTCGGCCGTGCTGTCGAGCGCGAGCAGGGTGCGCACCGTCGCCTGCAGGCGCGCGTCGCTCACGCCGAGCTTCACGGCGAGCGCCGCGCGCGGGAGCCCCCCCGCCAGCGCCAGCGTCGCGCGACGCACGCGTTGCACGCCAAAGCCCTCGGCAGCGCCGATGTCGTCGGCCATGTCGAGCGACACACGCGTCGCCGGCGTCGCACCCGGCACGCCGAGCGCCGTGGCACGCGCCAGGATCGCCGACGACGTGACCCCGGAACGCTGCGCGAGCACCGCGAGTGCGATCGTGTCGCCCATCAGCACGCGCGCGTCGGGGAGCGCGACGCCGATCTCCACGACCAGCGGCGCCGAGGGACGCACGAAGCTGGAGTGCCAGAAGTGGTCCGCTGAGTGGAAGAAGTCGTCGTGGATGTTGAGGTTCAGGTCCGACGTGCGCCCGGCGGCGATGAGTCCGGCCTTGACCGCCGCGTTGTGCGGCACATCGGCGTCCACGTCGAGCACCGAGAGGGTGGCGAGCAGGAGCGCGCGCACCGTCCCGTTCCCGTTGGCGTGCTCGTCGCAGATGTCGCGCAGGCGCCGGCGCGTTGCCTCGAGAATCGCGTCGAATCCGATGAGCGGGGCGGCCGCGGCCACCAGCGCCCGCGCCGCCGCCCGCTCGTCAGGCGGGCTCCCGGTGGCGCCCGCGGGGGCGAGCATGGCCAGTCGCTCCGTGCCGCCCGCGACGTCGAGGGCATCCATCAGCCGCAACGCGGCATTCCGCAGCGTCTCGCCCCCGCCCTCGATCGCGCCCGACACCGTCGACACCAGTTCCGCCAGCTGCTCGGCGCGCGCGTACACCATCCCGAGGTCGGCGTCGGACACCCCGTGCAGCGCGCCGAGCAGCGCCAGGTCGCGAAGCGCGGGCGCGTGATCCAGGCGATGTGCATTGCGGATGCGCGCCAGCTGGCTCGCCATCGGGTCGAACGCCCCGCCCAGCGCCTCCACCACGTGCGCGAACTGCTTCCCTCCCCGCTCCACGTCCAGGTGGGCCGGGAAGCGGCTGAGCACGTCGCGCGCGCGCTTGCTGAGCGGGGGGGCTGTCATGCGACGGGCTCCATGAGCCGCACCGTGCGCACCCACAGCCGCTCCAGCGTCGACACCGGCACGGCGGGATCGCCGGCCCGGAAGACGCGATTGATGCGCACGCCGGCGTCGACGTACTCCTTGGCGAACTCCAGCGCCGAGACGCGATAGAACTCCGACTCCACCAGGAGCCCCAGCAGCGTGGCGACCGCGAGCTCGGTCACCTCGCCTAACGCCGACCGCAGCTGCCCCGCCACCTGGATGCGCGCGTCCTCGCGGTTGGCCGTGAGGTCGCCCTCCAGCCCGGCGCCAATGAGCTCGATGGTGACCGAGATGTCGAGGGCCACCAGCTGTGCCCCCACGTCGACCTGCACCACCCCGCCTTCCTCCTCCAGCGCCGTCGGGCGCAACGTCGTGGGGGGGATCAGGTTCCGGCGACTGGGCGGCAGCTGGCCGGGCAGGTTGGGCCACAGGTCGATCGAGACATCCAGCACGCCGTCCAGCGCCATCACGCGCTGCACGAGCCGGTTGTAGATCACCACCTCGCCGATCCCTGCCTCGGCGACGACGGCGTGGATCGCCTCGGTCGCGCGCACCTTGAGGTCGTTGCGGTCGGTGGCGCTCAGCAGCCCCGATGCCGGGACGACGACCGCCTTCACCGCGACGGGATAGAAGAGGGCCCCCGACGCCGCCAGCGCCTCGCCGGACGCCGCCAGGGCCGCCGCATCGTCGGCGCGCGTCTCGTCGTCGGCGTTGGACGCCGCCGTCACCGTTGCCGCCATCCCGGCGTCGCAATCCAGGTTGTGCAGCACGCGCACGCCCACCGGGCGCGTCAGCTCGATGAGCTCCACGGCGCGCGCGCATTCCGCCGGCTCCAGCGGGACGGCGACGTTCACCGTGACCACGCCGGGGCGCGCCAGCGGGTCTTCGGCCACCCGCACGTCCTTCTCGCGCACCTGGGGCACCGAGGCCAGCGCGCCGAGCAGCGCCCCCGTCGTGGCGCGCCCCGCGAGCTGCAATCCGCGCCGGGCCCGGGCGCGAAGCGCCGCGTCGGTCTCGTCCTCGCCCGACAGGCGTGTCCCCTGCGGGTTCCACACCTGGTCGATGCCGAAGATGGGGCGGTGGATCACGGTGATGGTGCGTGCCTCCACCACGCCCGCCGTCCCGCTGACGAGGGCACGCACCGGCGCTTCCACGCTCAGCGTGCCGCGCCGCAGCACGCGTGGCTCCGACGTCTCGAAGGCCGCCACCGGTGGCTGGGCGCTGGAGAGGCGCGTCCCCGCCTCGATCGTGATGTCGGCCGCGGCGGGGGTGGAGCGCGCGAAGACGACCGATCCCACCGCCGCCGACCGCGTCAGGCGCGTCACCCCGACCAGCGCGACCAGTTGGTCCAGGTCGCGCCCGGTGGCGGTGTCGATGAAGCCGGCCTGGTACACCCCCTCCAACTGCCGGGAGATCACCGCGTACTCGCGCGCGAAGCTCTCCGCCAGCAGCCGCGTCACGCTCCCCGGATTGCGGTCGGTGAGGAGCGGAATGGCGCCGGCCACCGGCGTCACGTCGTAGTTGACGAAGAAGAGCGTCCCGCCATCGGGCCACTGCGCCGAGGCCGCCGGCGTCCCGTCGGCGCGTGCGTTCCACACAATGTCGTTGGTGGCGCTCAGCGTGTAGTCGCGATCGCGCTCGAAGCGCGCAAAGCTCCCCTGCCGCTGCCCGAACACCTGCACCGTCGACGGCAGCAGCGGCGACGCCGGGACGAGGCGGTAGGTCGCGCCATCGGGATCAAAGACGAACTGCTCGCGGCTCACGCCGCCGGTGAGCGCGATGAGCAGGTCGTCGACGAACTGCGCATACGGTTCCTGGACGTAGCTCACAGCGAGACCCCCAGTGAGAAGGGGAGGACCAGGTTGAGCGGGGCGGGTGCGTCGATCACCTCCACCACCAGCGTGATGCGCACCGTCTCCCGCGGCGGCTGGTGCTCCGGCACCACCTCCACCGATTGCACCCGGCGGATGCGCGGCTCGTCGCGCAGCGCCTGCAGCACGTACAGCTTGATCAGGTCGCGCGTGCGCTGGACGTTGGGTTCGCCCATCAGCTCGTGGTGGCGCGAGCCGTAGGTCGGATGGCCCAGCGCTTCCAGCTCGCCGCGGCGCGTCTTGAGGCGCATCGCAATGGCCTGCTCCAGCGCCGCCACCCCGTTCACCAGCGCCAGGTCGGTGTCGAAGGCGCGCGTCGGCTTGCGCTCGCCCCCCAGGTCGGCGTCCTCGAAGAAGCCGCCGCGCATCGCAAAGTCCAGGCGCAGGTCACGCCCGGCGTGCGGGATGAAGCGATCGAGTCGCGTGGGCGCGGTCATCAGGCCCCCGTGTCGGTGATGTAGGGTGCTGCCGGCGGACCGAGCAGCGTGAGCATCCCGGGCCCGGCCGGGATCACGTCCCCCAGGCGCAGCAGGGCCATGCCGTTGACCGTCACGCCGGTGGAACCGCCAGATGCAATCGGCAACGGGTACGGCACGCCGGAGACCGAGTTCACCATCTGGCAGATCGAACCGACCACCGCCAGCGGCATCCCCCCGGCCAGCACCGCCGCCTGCGGCACCACGAGCAGGACGCCACTATCCGGCGGCCCCGCCGCGCCGGGCGAGAGCAGGACGTTGCAGCCGATG
>CAZVDJ010000146.1:0-8383 GCA_964626245.1 uncultured Gemmatimonadaceae bacterium | reverse complement strand
GGGGTCGGCGACGACCAGCGCCACCGGCGCCGGCGCACCTGCCGCGCCCGGCGCGGCCGGCGCGTCGGGATGTCGGTAGATCGTGAAACACGTACTCCCCGACGTGATCGTGGAATGGCCCCGCGGAAGGAGATGCACCACTGCGTGCTCCACGGCCAGCAACCGCGAAAAGCGCTGTTCTTCCCAGATGCGGATGACCCAGTCCAGTTGCCGCGACTCGTAGGGCGGATCGCAGAACGCGACGTCGTAGCGCCCCGGCTCCACCGCCTCCGCGAAGCGAATGGCGTCGTGCTTGAAGACGCGGCTGCGCTCCTTGAGCTTGAAGCGGTTGATGTTGCTCTTGAGCGCCCACAGCGAGGTGGGGCGCCATTCCACAAAGTCGCACGACAGCGCGCCGCGGGAGATCGCCTCGATCCCCAACGCCCCGGTGCCGGCAAAGAGGTCGAGAACGCGCGCCCCGGCCAGTTCGGGCTCCAGCAGGTCCAACAGCGCCTTGCGCATGTGCTCGGCGGTGGGGCGCACCCGCCGGTCGGTGGGAGAGGTGAGGTCGCGACCCGCGAACTTGCCGCCGACGATGCGCATGGGGCTGGAGCCTTGGTGGCACGAGGCGGTGAGGTGACGTCCGGGCGACGCCGTCGCGCAGAATTGCCGCGATGATCGATGCAACCTATACTCGGCGCATGAACGTCGCCCAGCCGATCACGGCGGAGGCCGGATTTGCGCTCCAGCGCGACCCCGATACCGTGCGCGCACCCGATGTGGCCCTTGGCGCGTCCCACCGACTCGCCGAGCACGGTGAACGCGGATTCGCGCGCATCGCATCGGATCTGGTGGTCGAGGTGCTGTCACCGGACCATCGTTCGGGCGAGGTGCTTCAGAAGGTGGGAGATTGGCTCGCCGCCGGAACGCGCCTCGTCTGGGTCATCGATCCGGAGCGACGCACGGGTCGGGTGCATCGCGCCGATGGAACGATTGCGCAGCTGGCAGCCGGTGACGCCCTCGATGGCGAGGGTGGGCTCCCCGGTTTTCGCTGCCAGCTGACGAGCGTGTTGTGAGGTGACCTGTGAGCCGTGCCCTGAGCCATGCCGTAATGAGTGACGGGGTGGCGCGGCGTGCGGCACGCGCCGCGCGATGGCTCTGCACCCTGCTTCCTGTGGCAGTGGGCGCGCAGCAGCCCGACCAGCCACGGGCGCGCCTGGTCGGCGTCGCCTTCGACAGTGTGGGGATGCGGCCGCTCGCCAACGCGGTGGTTCGTGTGGTGCCGGCGCAGGAACCGTCGGCGGCTCGTGTTGCGACGGCGGACAGTAGCGGACGCTTCGTCGTCGAGGGGCTGACTCCCGGTCGATGGCTGGCAACGGCCCTGCATCCCGTCTTCGATACGCTGGAGCTGGAGTCTCCCGTCGCCTACCTCGACATTCTGGAGGCGGGCGACATCGTCCTCGAACTGCCCACACCGTCGGCCGCGACACTCGTCAGGCAGCGCTGCGGCGTGATGGTCGCCGACCTGGGCGTGCTCTTCGGTTACGCCCGCCAGGCGACGGACGAGGCACCGATGCCAGGTGCCACGGTGACGGCTGAGTGGCCGGAGTGGACGATGCGGAACGGGGTGCAGGGAATTCGGGGCGAGCAGGTGCGACGCGTCGCAACCGCTGACGCCAGCGGGCGCTTCACCCTGTGCGGCGTTCCCGCCGGCAACGTGGTGCGGGTCGTGGCATCGCGCGGTGTCGATAGCACCGGGATCCTCGAGCTCGAGATCGACGCGAGCGGCGTGACCCGGCGCGATCTCGTCCTTGCGGCTGCCGGCACGGTGCTGCAGCCGCCAACCGACAGCGCCGAGGCGGGATTCGGTGCGCAGCGAGTCGGCCCGGCAACCGTGAGGGGAGCCGTGCGTGACATCAACGGCCGTCCGCTGGCAGGCGCGATCGTCCGCGTGCTGGGGAGCGGCGATGCCAGCCGGACCGATTCGTCCGGCGCCTTCGTCGTGCGGCGCGCGATGATTGGCTCGCAGATGGTGGAGGCGCGTGCCATTGGCTTCGACCCGGTACGCCAACTGGCCGACCTCCGCGCCAATGCACCGCTGCAGCTGGAGTTCACCCTGCCCAGGCGACAGGTGCAGCTGGACACGATCCGGGTGAGCGCCGGGCGAACCGTGAGCCCGGCGCTGCTGTCACTCGAGCACCGCATGCGAAGCGGAGTGGGCGGCACCTTCCTGGACGGCGATGCCGTGCGCCGGCAGGCAACGCGCTTCGTGAGCGATGCCTTGCTCCGCGTGAATGGCGTCCGTGTGCTCGGCGTGAGCGGTGCGGGGCAGCGCATCCTCATGCGCAGAGCCGACGGCCGTGGCTGTCTTCCGCAGGTGATCGTCGATGGCATTCCCGTGCACACTGGTATCCCCGTGCCCGACAATGACCTGCCCACCGGCAGCGACAACGGCGAGATGTTCCTGGACGACTTCGTCAGCCTCGACCAGGTGGCGGCCATGGAGGTCTACCCACGATCTGCCTTGGTCCCCGCACCCTTCAACGCGCCGTCGGGGTGCGGCGCGGTGGTGGTGTGGACCAAGGCGCACTTCGGCGGCGTGAGCGTGCGCGATCCAAGGCGGCCTTAGGGGCGGAAGCAGCACGCCGCCGCTGCGTGACGGCAAGATGACGCCGCACCACCACGTTGCCGCCATGTCCGATGCCTCCTATACTCGGCCCATGACCGCCGCCGCGCCAATGACCGCCGAGGAGTTGCTGCGCCTCAACCTCCCCAACAAGCGGACCGAGTTGGTGCGCGGTGTGCTGCGCGTGCGTGAGCCAGCTGGCTACCAGCATGGCGACGTCGCGGCCACGTGCCTGGCGATGCTGCATCAGTTCGTGCGCGAACACCGCCTCGGTCGCGTCTTCGCCGCCGAAACCGGCTTCACGCTGGAGCGCGCCCCCGACACCGTGCGCGCCCCGGACGTCGCCTTCATCTCGGCGGCGCGCCTCCTCCCGCGCGACACGCGCGGCTACGCCGAGATCGCGCCGGACCTGGTGGTCGAAGTCCTCTCCCCGGACAGCCGCCCCGGCGAACTGCTGGAGAAGGTGGGCGACTGGCTAAACGCCGGCTGCCGCCTGGCGTGGGTCGTCGACCCCATTCGTCGCAGCGGACAGGTCTACCGCGCTGACGGGTCGGTCGCCGTGCTGGGCGAGCACGACGCCTTCGATGGCGAGGAGGTCATCCCGGGATTCCGCGCGGAGCTGTCGACGTTCCTCGACTGACCGCACAAAAGCGCCACTCCACTCCCTGGGTCCCGACGTGCGAATCATCGGCGCAACCAATCCCACCAGTGCGCGCCCCCTTCGCGCCTTCGCGTGAAATCTTCCATCGCGAAACTCGACGCCCACTCGCCCCCGCAAGCCCGCCCTACGGCGACAGCGCGCTGATCGGTACCAGCACCACCTTCCGGATCTCCACCGGCGTCCCCTCCGACTGCAATGCGATCTGCCCACGATCCGCGGTGGCGTTGCTCCCATGGTTCACCAGCACACCGTTCACCCAGACCTTCACCTCGCGTCCCACCGTCTCCACGGCGAGCGTGTTCCACTCGCCTAACGGGCGCTCGCTGTCGTCGGTGAGGTTCCGGATGCGGCGTGCCTTTCCCTCGGTGATCCCCCACTCGGCCGGCGGGCCGCGACGCGCCTCCATGTCGGGCACCGTCACGTCCTCCACGATGCACCAGAAGTCGCCCGCGTTCCCGCTCTCCATCTGCACCTCGAGCGACTTGGGGAACATCTGGTAGAGCGCGCGCGGCGTGGAGGCGTGGATGAGCACTCCCGCGTTTCCCGCCGCGCCGGGGAATCGGTATTCCACCTCCAGTCGATAGTCGCGATAGCTGCTGTCGGTGATGAGGTGCCCACGCGGCTCGCCCAGCACGGCCAGCACGCCATCTCGCACCTGGAAGGGGACGGGGGTGGCCAGGTTGGAGTCGACGGCCGGAACGTCCACGTGCCACCCGGCCAGGTCCACGCCGTTCAGCAGTGATCGCGGCTGCGCCGAGTTGGCAGACGTCGTCGTCGCGGCCGAATCGGCTGCCGTCGCTTCCTGCCCTGCTCGCTCCGCTTCCCCGGCACACGCCGCCAGCAGCAACACGCCCGCCAGGGTGCGCATCGCGCGTCGCGCGCCCTCGCCAGCGCGGGCCGCGCAGCGCTCGCTCACCGCTTCTCCCCCGGCTTGTACGTCCGCTCCGTGTGCCCCGCCAGCTGCGAGGGATAGAAGTACACCTCGCGCAGGTTGCCGCTCGCGTAGCGCTCCGCCTGGTCGTTGAAGTGCGCGTTTTTCGGGTCGCCATTCACGCCGCCAGCCGTGACCGCCATGGCGCGCACGCTGTCGCCGAACTCCACCGCCGCCACGAACGAGTTGCCGCTGGTGCCGTACCACTTCTTCGTTCCCGGGTACGGCCGGGCGCCGAACGCCGCCAGCGATCCCCAGCGTGACGACGTGAACGGCACCGCGATGCTCGGTCCCGAGTCATTGAACGGCTGCACGATGTCGCCGGTGAGCCGCTGGAAGCGGTTGATCTCCCCCCACGGCGTCTTCCACGACCCGAACGAGGCGGTGAGCGAATCGACCGCAGCCGCCAGCGCCTCCAGCTTCTGCGCGGCCGGCTGTCCCTTCACCAGGTAGTCGTAGATCGGGAGCCGTGCCGCCTGCGCCCCTTCGCGGGCCACGCGCCACGCCTCCTCACCCCAGAAGATCGCCAGCGACGTGGGGACCGACGCCGAGCCGAAGCGGTAGTCCCATCCGCGCAACTCGGCGATGGGCTCGGCGAGCCTTGCCTTGAGCGGACTGGCGGCCGGCGCCGCATCGTACGCCTTCAGCAGTCCCGGGAGCAGGTCGGCAAAGGCGGGGAGATACGAATCGAACGCGGCGTCGCGCAGCGTCTCGAGCGTGAAGTCCTTCTTGTCCTTCAGCACCATGATGGCGTGCACCCCGCGCGGGTTCTCCGGGTACGTCTCCATGTACCTCGGGAAGTCCCGCTGCTTCGGGCTGTTGGGGCCCGCCGCGGTGAATGGCCAGTTGTTGGTGTTCTGGATCCACCCAACGGGCGGGTTCAGGACCAGCGGGCTCTCGTCCACGCTGTGCACCCCGCGCCACTCCGCCGCCGGGTTGCGCCCGTCCACCGGGTCGTTCCAGTTGAAGGTGGTGTCGCGCTTCTGCACGTGGTTGGCGTGGAAGTACGCGATGTTCCCCTCGGCGTCGGCAAAGACGGTGTTGTTCGACGAGTTGGTGTGCAGGTCCATGGACCGCTTGAACTCGGCGAAGTTGCGTGCCTTGGTGCGGGTGTACGATTGCGTGAGCGCCTTCACCGGATCGTGCATCATGTTGAAGGCGATCCACTTTCCGTCCTGCTCGCGCACGATGGGGCCATGGTGCGAGCGGTACACCGTGAAGTCGCGCGTTGCGGGGCCGCTCGCACCCTTGTACGTGATCGTGATCTTCTCCGACCGGAAGGGGCGCTGTTCGCTCCCGTACTCGTAGTACAGCGAGTCGCCCTTCTTCAGGATCGATTCGGTCCACTCATCGGTCACGTCGGCGCCGCTGGAGGTGTGCATCCATCCGGCGGTGGCGTTGAACCCCTGGTAGATGAAGAACTGCCCCCAGGTGATGGCGCCGTAGGCGTTGAGCCCCTCGTCGCTCGTCATCTGTGCTTCCTCGCGGAAGAAGAACGACGTGTGCGGGTTGATCCACAGCAGCGCCTTCTTCGACGCGCTGTTGCTGGGGGCGATGGCAAAGCCGTTGGACCCCGACGGCTCGCGCTCCACGCGGTCCTCGAGTGCCGCCAGTTGCACGGTTCCGTCGCGCCTGGTGGCCGTCGTCTTCGCGGAATCCGGCTTGCCCTGGCTCCCGTAGAACGCCTCGAGACCGCGCAGCGAGATGTCCTCGATGTCGCCGCCGATGCTCCCCTCGCTGAACGACAGCGCCATCCACGGTTCCCAGCGCGTGATCACGCGCGGCGTGACGTCGGGGTGCGTGCGCAGGTAGAAGTTGAGCCCGTCGGCCCACGCATCCATCAGCGCCTTGAGCCACGGCTCGGCACCGGCGTACAGCGCCTTGAGCGAGTCGGGGTGATAGAACAGGCGCTGCCGCAGGTCCCGGAACACCGCCGACTCCCCCTCCGCCTCCGCCAGGCGCCCCAGCGCGACCAGGAAGTTGGTCTCGACGCGGTTGAAGTCGTCCTCCGCCTGCGCGTAGGCCACACCGAACACCGCGTCGGCGTCGGTCGCCCCCTTCACGTGCGGTATCCCCCAGTCGTCGCGCGTGATGGTGACAGCTGCGGCATGCGCCTCCATGCGCGCGACGTCGGCGCTGGAGAACGCCGAGGAGGAGGCGTCGCCCGAGCCACCGCAGGCGGATGCGAGGCTGACCGCGGCGAGAAGGACGAGGGAGAGGAGCGGGCGGCGACGTGGGATTGGACGCATGACGCGGAGTGGCAGTCGCGGGAAGGTGTGGCGGCGCGACGCCAGGCTCTCGCCAGTGCACGCGCCGGGGGAAAAGGCAGGGGAGCGCGCCGTCGGTCAAGGCGCGCGCCCGGGCGTCCGGCGCTACGAATTGCCCCGCGGTACCTCGCCCTCGGGCGGCAGCGTCGGTTGCCCTTGCTCGCGCGCCGACTGCTTGCGTTGCTGCTTCTCCTCCTTCTTGCGCTGTCGCTCCAGCTCCTTCTTCCGACGTTCGAAATCGTAGTTCACGCGCTTCTTCATGGGTGGCCTTCCAGGCTCGGACGTGGGGGGGACAACGCTCCCTTGCCTATCGCGGCGGTGCGGGACGCACTCGTGTTGACCCGGGTGGCGTGACGAGGGATTCGTGATCCTCGGGAGTGACCTCGAAACCTAGTCGGGAACGCCGGTCCGTGACGTCGAATCGTCGCCCGTGCGCGCGGCAGCCGGGGGGCCATCGCTCCTGTGAAGACCGCGAGCTCCCCCTCGCCCCCCGGGGCTGAATGTGGCACCTTCGCCCACCGCCCCAGTCGGAGCCCCGCATGGCCGGTGACCTCACTCGCAAGGAGTTCCTCACCCTCTCCGCGCTGCTCGCCGGGGCGACCGCCCTTCCGCGCGGATCGCTCGCCGCCCCGAGGCCGCCCGCCGGGGCGCCCGGGAGGGTACAGGCCAGGGGGAGCGGACTCGAGGCCGATCGCGTGGTCGTGAATGCGCGGGTGTACACGAGCGACCCGGCACTGCCGCGTGCCGAGGCGTTTGCCATGAAGGAGGGGAAGTTCATGGCCGTCGGGCGCAACGACGACATCCGCAACCTGGCCACGACGCGCACGCAGGTGCTCGATGCCGGCGGCATGACCGTCACGCCGGGCTTCATCGACACGCACTGTCACCCGCGCGGCGAGCGCATCCTCTTCGAGGTCGATGCGAACGTGCGCAGCATCGCCGCGCTCAAGGCCGCGCTGGCAAGGAAGGCCGCCGAGACACCGCCCGGCTTCTGGGTCGATGCGTACATGTTCGACGACACCAAGCTCGCCGAGGGGCGCCCCCTGCACCGGCGTGACCTCGACGAGGCGGTTCCCAACCATCCGGTGTCGGTGAACCATCGCGGGGGACACACCAGCTGGTACAACAGCACGGCGTTGCGGCTGGCGGGCATCACGCGCGACACCCCCGACCCCGACCACGGGCGGTTCTTCCGCGACCCCGACGGCGAGCCCAATGGGCGCGTGGCCGAACGTGCCCGTGCCGCCCTGGCCAGGGTCGGGCAGCGCACGGCGTACTCCGAGGCCGAGCTGCGCGAGCGCGCCCGGCTGGGGATGCGCCACATGTCGCGCCTGCTCACGGCGGCGGGACTCACCTCGGTGCACCACATGTACGCCGAGCAGGACGACCTGCGCGCCTACCAGGACCTGCACGCCGACGGCGAGCTGCGCCATCGCGCGTACCTGATGGTGGGACCGCAGGCGTACCGTCTCCTGCGCGACGCAGGAGTGCGCACCGGCATGGGCGACGCGTGGATCCGCATTGGCGGCACCAAGCGCTCGGCCGACGGGTCCGCGTCGGAGCGCACCATGCGCATGAGCACCCCCTACGTGGGGACGAGCGACTACGGCATCCTCACCATGTCACAGGAGGAGATACACGCCGAGGTGGATGACGCCCACTCGCATGGGTGGCAGATCGGCATTCATGCCAACGGCGACGTGACGATCGACATGGTGCTCAAGGCGTACGAACGGGCGCTGGCGCGCTGGCCACGCCCCGATCCGCGTCACCGCATCGAGCACTGCTCACTCGTGAACCCCGAGCTGTTGCGCCGCATCAAGGCGACCGGGACGATTCCCACGCCGTTCTGGACGTACATCTACTTTCACGGCGAGATGTGGGGCGAGTACGGCGACGACAAGATGCGATGGATGTTC
>CAZVDJ010000145.1:0-8386 GCA_964626245.1 uncultured Gemmatimonadaceae bacterium | reverse complement strand
ACAAGCAGGTCTTCCGCGAGCAGAACGATCGCGCGAAGAAGCGGAAGGAGAAGCCGGCGACGGCCGAACCGCTGCTCCTGGGGATCACCAAGGCCTCGCTGACCACGCAGTCGTTCATCTCGGCGGCCTCGTTCCAGGAGACCACGCGAGTGCTCACCGACGCCGCCATCCGCGGCGCGCGGGACGACCTCATGGGGCTCAAGGAGAACATCATCATCGGGCACCTCATCCCGGCGGGGACCGGCCAGTACCGGTACAACGACGTGGAGATCGAGGGGACCGAGCTGCCGGAGGTGACGCCGCAGCTTCCGATGACCGACGAGCCGCTCCCGAGCGTCTTCTCGGCGAGCTTTGCCGACAGCACGTTCAGCTTCGGCAACGACGATCTCTGACCGGCTCCGCCAGCTGCACTCGGCAGGTGAAGCAAACGAACGCCCCGGAAGCTGCCGGGGCGTTCGTGTATCCGGGGACGGTTGCGGGTGGTGCGGGCCCCCGACCGCGGGGAGGCAGATGCGTGGGCGGTGAAGGGAAGGCGGCGAGGTGACGCCCGTGCCGTCAGCGGGTCCAGATCACCAGGACACCACAGCCGCCGGCCGTGCGGTTGAACTGCGCAGGAACCTGCGAGGCGCTGGCGTAGGCCTCGATCGACTCGACCTGGTCGGGCGGGATCGAGTTGAGGTCGAAGAGCGGGATCTGGTCACCCTTGGAGTTGTAGACCAGCGCGCCGTTGAGGTAGACGTCCATGTAGCAGGCGGGGCGCGCACCGGCGGCGATGTCGGCGCGATCGAGGCTCGTGCGCCCGGCGTTGCCGAAGGCGCCGGCCCCCGTCATGGGCGAACGGCCGCTCGACGCCCATGCCTTGCGGCTGGTCCCCCGCCGGACCGACACTCCTGGCGCGAGCGCCTGCAGCACGTCGGCGGTCTGCCGGTTGGCGAAGCGATCCAGCGTCGCCCGGTCGATGAACGTCCCATTGCCGAACTTGCGCCGTTCCTCGAAGCCCGAGAGGCGGCTCGCCGCCGTGCTGGCGGCGCCCGTCACCGTCATCCCTTCCAGCGATTGCACCGTCGGCTGCAGCACGACGGCCGAAAGCTCCAGCATGTCGACATCCAGGTCGACCTCCGTCGTCTCGGCGCGAAAGCCGGCAGCGCCGATTGCCAGCTGGTGGACGCCGTGCGCGAGCGACGCGACGGTGAAGCGCCCCAGGGAGTCGGTGCCCACGCGACGCCCGTCGCGGAGCACCGTGACCCACGCAGTGGGGAGCGGCGCGCGCGACGCACCGCCGAGCACCTGGCCACGCACCGTCCCCTGCGCGCCTAGCGGTGCTGTGCCGGCGAGCAGCAGCGCGAGCGGCAGCGCGAGCCGCGGCGCGAGTGGCAGCGCGAGCCGCGATGCGGGCGGCGTCGCGAGCGGCACGATGATCGGGAGCAGTCGGCGGCGGGACATGCGAGCAACCTGCCGTCCGGTGCTTTCCGCGTCCAGCGGCGCCTGGCGGTGACGGGCAGGGCGTTCGCGGGCACGACTGCTTGACGGCCACCGTGGTCGCCGGGAAGTTGACGTGGTGACACCCCGGACGCTCGTCCTCCTCGTTGCGATCCCGCTCGTCCTGGCGGCCGTCTGGTGGTCCCTGCGTGCCTCGCTCGACCGCGCGGCGCGCCGGTCGGTCCTGCGATTCCGTGCGCGACTGGACCGTTTCAAGCTCACGAAGAAGCGCACCATCGTGTCGCAGCTCCTGGCCGACGAGGCGATCGCCCGCGCCGTGGAGGACCATGCGCGTGAGCAGGGGACGACGGTGGCGCAGACGTGGCGGCGCGTCGAGCGATACCTGGACGAGATCATCCCCTTCTTCAACATCCTGGCCTACTACCGGTTGGGGTACGCCCTCAGCCGGGCCGTGCTCAACTTCTTCTACAAGGTGAGTGTCGATGCCGAGCGCCCCGACCCGTTTCGCGGGTTGCCGCGCAACTCGGTCATCATCTACCTCATGAACCATCGCTCCAACGCGGACTATGTGCTGGTGGCGTACGCCATGGCGGGGGACGTGTCCATCTCGTATGCCGTGGGCGAGTGGGCCCGTGCCTTTCCGCTGGAGTACCTGTTCAAGTCGTTCGGCTCGTACTTCATCCGCCGGCGGTACCGCGAGCCGCTCTACCACGTGGTGCTGGAGCGGTACGTGCAGCTCATCACCCGCCACGGCGTCACGCAGGGGATCTTTCCCGAGGGAGGGCTCACGCGCGATGGGACGCTGCGCCCCGCCAAGATCGGCCTCCTGGACTACGCGTTAGGCGTGGCACGCGACCCGGCGCTTCGCGCGCGCATGTTCGTGATGCCGGTGGCGATCAACTACGACCGCGTCCTGGAGGACCGGTCGCTGCTGCGCGAGCTGGCGGCGCGCGACGGACGCCCGCGCGGAAGCCGCCTGGAGCAGCTGGGGGAGGTCGCGCGGTACGTGGGATGGAACGTGGGGCGCATCCTCACGGGGCGCTGGCGCCGCTACGGGCGGGCGGCGGTGATGGTCGGCTCGCCGATCAGCGTGGGTGAGTGGCTGGCCGGGATGGAGCGCGACGGGATCTCGCTCTTCGACCTCGAGCGCACGGAGCGGCTCGGTCAGATCCAGCGATTCTGCGACGCGGTCATGGCGCGGATCGGCGCCCTGGTTCCGGTGACCCCGGTGTCGCTGGCCTGCGCGGCGCTGCAGACCTTCGACGCCGACTTCATTGCCCACGACCGGCTCATCGAACGGATGGACGAGCTGCGCGCCGTCCTCCCGGAGGTGAATGCCAGGGTCCTGCGCGCCGAGCGGGAGACCGAGGTGGTGTTCGAGCGCGCATACCGGATGCTCCGGATGCGGAAGATCATCGCGCGACAGGGGGGAGGGTACCTGGTCCTCCCCCGCGGGCGCCCGCTTATCTCCTACTACGCCAACGGGATCGCCCACCTCCTGGGCCCGTTCGCCGCGGGAGTCAGGGAGCGGGACGCCCTCCCGGTTCTGGCCGCGACTGGCCACTGGTAGGAGGTGTCCCCTGGAGTCCGGGCCTCAGCCCCGGTCGCCCGGTCAAAGGCGCCGGCCCACCTTGCTTCGGCTGGGGTGCCCGTCTAAGTTCACGGTTCTGTTCCGTGCCGCCCTTCGGGCGATCCACGTAGAAGTCGATTCACGAACTGGACCTGAATGCCCACGATCAATCAGCTCGTCCGGCGCGCGCGCAAGGACGTCCTCAAGAAGGAAAAGTCGCCCGCGCTCAAGGCGAACCCGTTTCGCCGCGGCGTCTGTACGCGCGTCTACACCACCACGCCCAAGAAGCCCAACTCGGCGCTGCGCAAGGTGGCCAAGGTTCGCCTGACGAACCAGATCGAAGTCATCGCCTACATTCCCGGTGAAGGGCACAACCTGCAGGAGCACTCGATCGTGCTCGTGCGCGGCGGCCGCGTGAAGGACCTGCCGGGCGTGCGCTATCACATCGTGCGCGGGACCCTCGACGCCGCCGGCGTGAACGGCCGCAATCGCAGCCGCTCCAAGTACGGCACCAAGAAGCCCAAGGCGGGCGCCGCCCCTGCTGGAGGTAAGAAGAAGTGAGCCGCCGCAAGAAGTCGGTGAAGCGCCCCGTCCTCGCGGATGCGCGCTACGACAGCCAGACCGTCTCCAAGTTCATCAACTCCCTCATGTTCGAGGGAAAGAAGTCCAACGCCGAGCGTCTCTTCTACGGCGCCATGGACATCGTCGAATCCAAGACGGCCCAGCCCGGCGTCAACGTCTTCAAGCAGGCGCTGGCCAACCTGAAGCCGGTCATCGAGGTCAAGTCGCGCCGCGTTGGTGGTGCCACCTACCAGGTGCCCGTCGAAGTGCGCCCGGAGCGTCGCACGGCGCTGGCCATGCGTTGGCTCATCGCCTACTCCCGCGAGCGCAACGAGAAGTCGATGGCCGAGAAGCTCGCCGCCGAGGTGATCGCCGCCTCGAAGGGCGAAGGCAACGCCGTGAAGAAGAAGGAAGACACGCACCGCATGGCCGAGGCGAACAAGGCCTTCGCGCACTACCGCTGGTAGGTCGGCGCGGGGAGTTGATGCCGAGCGATTGTCGACGGGCGACCCAACGGTCGCCCGTTGTCGCTTTCATGCCTCATCCGTGTGGCCCGATTGCACACCGTCACCCCCCGTGTCGAGATTAACCGCATTCACCGAGCGCGGCAGGGCGAGGTGCAACCGGGGCAGCGACGGGGGGAGTGGGGCCGGGGCGGGGCACCGTTCGTGCACTGCTTCGACGTGCTGCGGACGCCGCCGCTGACATCGGTTACGGATGAGTCCGATCGACCGTCTGCGCGGGGGTGTTTCCCCGTCGCGCCGGTCAGCTGCGTGGCAAGGGCGGGCGTTCCCAGGTCCTCTGGAGGGAGTGTCGTGGTGAGTCAGGATGGGCTGCTTCCCAAGCCATCGGAGTCTGCAATCTTTCGGGCGCTCCCCGAGGGAGGCGTGCTCTTTTCCACCTCCAGTGAGGTCTACTTCGGCGTGAACCAGGTGGGGGCTCGCATCTGGGAGCTGCTGCCCCCCGTCACCCGCACGTTCGAGGAGCTGTGCGGGGCGCTCTTCGCCGAATACTCCGACGTGGGACGCGACGTGATCGAGGGTGATGCGCGCCGCTTCCTGGAGCAACTCCTCTCCAACGGGTTGGTCACGCCGCACGGCCCGGAGGACGCCCCCTCCGATGCGCCCGGCGCGTAAGCTCCTCTCCCTCACCGCGCGGGAATGGCGGGACCTCCTCTCGGCGCAGTGGGCCCTGTGGCGCGCCCAGCGCGCGGTGGGGAGCCGACCGACGGGGACGTTGCTGGAGCAGTGGAGCGCCGGGGCGGCGGATTCCGACGCCGACCCCTTGCAGCTGCCGCGCGCGCGTGAGATCGGCGATGCCGTGCGGCGCGCGGCGCTCTACGGCGTGAGCCGCCCGCAGTGCCTCGCCCGATCGCTCGCCATCTCCGAGCTGCTGGAGCGCGAGGGCATCCGCGGCGCCATCGTGCGCATCGGCGTGCGTCCGTCGGACGCGTCGCTCAGCGCACACGCCTGGGTGGAGTATGCCGGCGAGATCGTCGGCGACTCGCGCGCGCACGTGCGTGGCTTCCAGCTCCTCGCTACCGCCCACGGAGCGGCGAAACACTAGGGATGGTGCGCGCTCCCGGCGACGCCAGCGTGCGTGTTGCCAACCTCACCAAGCGGTTCCCGGTGCGCCGCGGCTGGCGCGAGCTGCTTCGCCCTTCGGCACGAACCGCGTGGGTCACCAGCGTCGACGACGTGACCTTCCAGGTGGGGCGCGGCGAGTTCTTCGGACTCCTCGGCCCCAACGGCGCCGGCAAGACGACGCTGCTCAAGATGCTCGCCACCTTCGTGACGCCCGACGCGGGCGAGGTGGAGGTGGAGGGCGTCGACGTGGTGGCCGACCCGCGCCGCGCGCGCTCACTCGTGGTGCCCGTCATCGCCAGCGAGCGCTCGCTCTACTGGCGCCTGTCGGCGCGCGAGAACCTGCGGCTCTTCGCGCGCCTGTGGCAGGTGCCATCCGCCGAGGTGGAATCGCGCGTGGACGACGTGCTGCGCGTGGTCGACCTCACCGACACGGGGCCAAAGCTGGTCGGGCAGTTCTCCTCGGGGATGATGCAGCGGCTGCTGATCGCGCGCGCCCTCCTGGCCGACCCGCGCGTCCTCCTGCTGGACGAGCCCACGCGCAGCCTCGATCCGGTCTCGGCGCGCGACTTCCGTCGCTTCCTGCGCGAGGAGCTCGCGCAGCGCCGCCAGTGCGCCGTGGTCATCGCCACGCACAGTGCCGAGGAGGCGTTCGACCTGTGCCACCGGGTGGCGGTGCTCGATCGCGGCCGGCTGCTGGCGGTTGGGGTAGCGTCGGAGCTGGCGCGCGACCTGGCCGGGGAGCGCTACCTGGCGTGGACCACGCAGCCGGCGCACCCGGCGCTGCAACCGTACGTGGCAGCTGACGGCGCGCACGACCTGGAGTCGGCGCCGGCCGCCCTGCGCGCCATGGATGGCTGGTCGCCGGTGATCCTGGAGGTGCACGGCGGGGCCGACGCCGCCGCGGCGCTCGTGCAGCGGCTGGTGGGCGAAGGGGTGCCACTGGCTGCGCTGGAGCGGGTGCCGCTGTCGCTGGCCATGCTCATCGAGCGGGTGGTGGCGCGCGCCGCGGAGGGCGCGTGAGCCTCGCGGCGGTTGGAGCGCTCGCGCGCGCGGCCTTCCTGACGGCGGCGAGCTACCGGCTGCGCTTTGCCCAGTCGCTGGTGAGCACCGTGATCACCATCATCCCCGTCTTCTTCGTCGCACGGGCGCTGCAGCCCATGATGGGCCCCACCATCCAGGGCGAGGGGCGCGACTTCTTCGCCTTCCTGGTGGTCGGCTTCGTCGTGATGTCGTTCGTGGTCATGTGCGTGGACGCGCTCCCGTCTCAGGTGGCGGGCGACATCAACAACGGCTTCCTCGAGGCGTTGCTGGGCGCGCCGGTCGGCACCCCGAGCGTGCTCGCCGGGATCGCCTGCTATCCCATCCTTTTCACCGTGCTGCGCGGCGTGCTCATGCTGGTGTTCGCGGCGCTGCTCGGTGTGCAGCTGGCGGCGACGCGGCTGCCCGAAGTCGCGCTCATCGTCGCCCTGCTCGCCGTCGCGCATTTCGGCATCTCGCTGGCGGCGACCGGTCTCATCGTGGCGTTTCGCACCACGCTGTCCCTGCCGCAGCTGGTGATCGCGGCGTCGGGACTCCTGGGCGGGGTCTACTGGCCCACCAGCGTGATTCCCTCGTGGGTACACTCGGTGTCAGATTGGGTACCCATGACGTACGGGCTGCGCGCCCTGCGCCACGCGGTGCTGGAGGGGCGGGGATTGTGGGACGTGCGGGATGACGTCATGACGCTCGCCGCGTTCGCCGGCTGCCTGATGTCGCTGGGGATCCTGACGTTCTCGCTCTCGCTGGCGTATGCGCGCCGGCGGGGTACCCTGTCGCAGTACTGACGGCGACCAATCGAGCCAGATGCGACGAGACCGAACGCTCCTCAACCGGCTGTCGACCGAGGCGGCGCTGCTCCTCCTCTCGGCTGGCCCCCCGAGCGCCGACGCCGAGGTGGCCGAGCTGCTGCGGACACGCCCCGTCGACTGGCCGACGCTGTTGGCCATGGCCGACCGTGAGCGGGCGACGGCGATCGTCTGGCGACGGATCCGCGACCACCTGCCGGCAACGGTCGGGGAGGAGGTGCGCGGGTCGTTCGAGCGCATGGCGCTGGTCGCCGACTTCACGGCCTCCTACCTGTCCCAACGGCTCGAGGAGACGCTGGCCGCGCTCAACGCCCGGGGCATCACGGGACTCCTGCTCAAGGGCGCGGCCCTCGCGATCACCGACTATCCGTCGTTTGCCGACCGGCCCATGAGCGACGTGGACCTCGTGATCCGCCGGGAGGAGGCCGACGAGGCCTTCGCGGCGGCGCAGGCGGTCGGCTGGCGCTGGGAGTCGGAGAGCTATCCCCGGGAGCGTTACGTGGGGCATCACCACCTGCCCCCGCTGGTGGACGCGCGCGGGATGGACGTGCGGCTGGAGCTGCACACCAGCCTGTTCGTCGAGGGCGGTCCCTTCACGCTCGATGCGGAGCTGGCCGTGCGGGAGGGGCGCGAGGTGCGGGTGGGGCGGGGAGTGGCGATCCTGCCGTCGCGCGAGCACCTGCTCATCCACACGTGCATCCACTACACCTGGTCGCACCAGATGGTGTTCGGGGCGTGGCGCGCCTTTCGGGACGTGATCGCCATGTCCCAGGCCGGGCTGGACTGGGGGCGCTTCGTGGACGAGGCGGAGCGGCACCGTGCGGCCTCCTCGTGCTACTGGACGCTGCGCCTGGCCGAACGGCTGGCCGGGGCGGTGATCCCGCCCGAGGTGCTGACTCGCCTGGGGCGGTCGACGTCGGGCGGATGGGTGCATCTGCTCGACCGCCATGCGGCCCGGGAGATGTTCCCGTCGGCCGATCGCTGTCCTTCGCAGTGGCTGCGGCGGGCGCTCTGGGTGCGCGCCATCCGTCCTGTCGAGTCGGGGCATGGCGACGCGCGTCCCTGGCTCCTGGACGACATGGCGCCGGAGAACCTGGACCCGATGCACCGTGAGGTCGGGGTGCTGCGCGCGATGCGCCAGCTTCCCCGACTGGGGGCCTGGGTGCGTTACGCGCGGGCCCTGGCCCGCTAGCGGGGGCGCGGGATCGCGGGAATCGCGCGAACTCCAAGTCGCAGATTGACTTTCGCGATTCGCCGGGCCAGATTCCTCGGCTCCCGATACCAAGCGGATTTCGAGGCTTGATCGGGGGAGTTGCCGCCGGGACGAGGGCAGCGGCCGACGAACTGCGCGTCGGCACTTATGGGCCCGCCACGTGTGCGGGGGA